>DATMUM010000216.1:0-9154 GCA_035564175.1 Mobilitalea sp. | reverse complement strand
ATCAAGGAATAACTCATATACATCCTTAAGGCGGCAGGAATTCCCGTTAATCAGATACTCACTTTCACCGGAACGGTAAACTCTTCGTGCAATAGTTACCTCGTCGAATTCGATTGGCAGCTTATGGTCCGAATTATCCATAGAAAGTGCAACATAGGCATACCCCAGCGGCTTTCTGGTCTGTGTTCCGGCGAAGATAATATCCTCCATCTTAGCACCTCTGAGCTGTTTCGCACTCTGCTCACCAAGTACCCAGCGCACTGCATCTGCTACGTTACTTTTACCGCTGCCGTTAGGTCCAACAATACCGGTAATACCATCATGAAATTCCAATACTATTTTATTGGCAAAGGATTTAAAGCCGTGAACCTCAATACTTTTTAAATACATTCATAGTCTCCCATCTGTTTCCTTCCTATCTGATAAACATATCCAATATTCTTAAGGAATCAAAGAATCATGAATATGCAGTAATGCAAAGTACAACTTACCCCGTAGTCATGCCTTGCATTCGTAAAAGCCTGTCCAAATCATCTTCGTAATACAGGCATAGGATATGCTATTGATTACGCAGCTTCTGGATTGCCTGGTTGGCAGCTTCCTGTTCAGCCGCTTTTTTCGTTCTTCCTGTTCCAAAGCCGATTTCATCATTACCGATGCATACCGCAATGGTAAAGGTTTTATTATGATCCGGTCCGTCTTCCGAAATCAGTTTGTAACGAAGCTTCTGCTTATTATTATCATTTTGAATGATTTCCTGTAAGATAGTCTTGCTATCGAAAAAGAGGTCCTTGCCCTTTAAGTCTGCTAAAATAAAGCTTTTAATAAACTCTTTTGCATTAGTAAAACCACCGTCCAAATAGATTGCACCAATCACCGCTTCCAGTGCATCTGATAAGATAGAATCACGTTCTCTGCCACCGGAACTATCTTCGCCCTTGCCCAACAGCAAAAACTGACCGATATTTAAATCTCTGGCACAGCCGGATAAGGTCTGTTCACATACGATACTGGCTCTAAGCTTTGTCAGATCGCCTTCCGTCAAATCCGCATATTCCCTGTATACATACTCACTGGTAACAAGCTCTAACACAGCATCCCCAAGAAACTCAAGCCGTTCATTATTCTTCTCTTTATCCAGTCTCATCTCATTCGCATAGGAGCTATGTGTCAAAGCATGAAGTAAAATCGTCATATCAGAAAAATGATACCCAATCCTATCCTCTAGCATCACAAGCTTCTCATCCACCTTCTTACGTACTTTCATATGGATTGTAAATACCTCCTTTCGAATTATTATGTATTCAGATTAATAAATAAATATAATTAAGAAAATACAACGATCTCATATAAAAATTATCATAACCAGATGCAATGAATTTATTTCCTTAAAAGACCTTATATAAAAGAAGTAGTTAATTATATATGCTATGGCATGTATCTGATCTTTTGTTCTATATGATATTATTGCAGTTATCTGATTTTCTATTTTATATTATACCATTGCAGTTAATCTTATCTTCTATTTTATATTATATCATTGCAGATATCTAATCTTCTATATTATTTTATATCATTGCAGTTATCTAATCTTCTATTTTATTTTATATTATTGCAATTATCTGATTTGCTATTTTATATTATATCATTGCAGTTATCTAATCTTCTATTTTATATTATACCATTACAGTTATCTGATCTTATATTTTATATTGCAGTTATCTGATCTTCTATTAATTATTAATAATTAATCATAACTTTCATCCCGTTTTATAAAACCGTTAATAACCTTACCCAGAATAGGTGATGATAGCTTCAGCAGGGCGCCTAATGTTGAGCTTGAGATTTACTAAGAGATTTTTATTTTAGTATAGAGATGAAAAAGCTCGTTGTTTGACGAGCGTAGCGAGGAGTTCGAGTTTTTCATCTCTGCTTTACTAAAATAAAAATCTCTTAGTAAATCCAAGCGAGAAAATCGAAGCCCGGATGAAGCTATCATCACCTATTCCTAAGTAACCTAAACCGGTTTTATTAAACGCTTACTGCCTAAGCCTTTGTAACCTAAACCGGTTTTTCAAAGTTCACTACCTATGCCTTTGTATAACCTAAACCGGTTTCATGAAAGCCCACTGCCTATGCCTTTGTAACCTAAACCGGTTTCATGAAAGCTCACTGCCTATGCCTTTGTACCTAAACCGGTTTTATAAAACGGTAACTGACTATACTAATTAAATCTGGTATTTATCTAAAATCCTATATGAAAAGCCCATAAATAAGGGCAAGCCTTATTCACAGGGCTTCTACATACCAATGATATTACTTTACTGCTATAACGAAATAAACATCAAATTGAAATTAATATCAATTCCAACGCTATCTAATAATTAGTTCATAATTAGTTCATCGCATTCTTAATCTGCTCAACGGCATCTGCTACAGTGATGATGTTCTCAGCATCTTCATTTGCAATCTCGATATCAAACTCTTCTTCGATTCCCATAATAATCTGGAAAACATCTAAAGAATCTGCGCCAAGATCGTCAACAAAAGTAGTCTCCATTGTAATCTCGTCTTCATCCACATTTAATACTTCGCTTATAATTTTTTGTAATTTTTCAAATTCCATAATCATTCACCCTTCTTTACATTATTTGTTCGTTATTTAGATTTTTCTTTATTTTATCATTAATATGTTGTTCCATAAATGTAACACATTGCAGGATAGAATTGCGTATTTCTATACTCTTTGAGCTACCATGCGTCTTTACTACCAGACCATTTAAGCCAAGTAACGGTGCACCGCCATATTTGGAGGCATCGAAATCTTTTAAGGTTTCTTTTAATGCTGGTTTACACAGTAAAGCTCCGATTTTACTCTTCGTCGTACTCATCAGACCTGTTTTTATCTTCTTCACCAAAGCTGTTCCGAGTCCTTCATAAAGCTTAAGAATGACATTGCCGACAAAGGCCTCGCAGACGATGACATCTGCGCCGCCGTTTGGAATTTCTCTGGCTTCAATGCTTCCGATAAAATTAATGTCGTTACAATTCTTTAACAGAGGGAAGGTTTCTTTTACTAAAAGATTACCCTTTTCCTCTTCTGCACCGATATTTACAATCGCTACACGTGGATTTTTAATACCAATGACATTTTCCATATAAATAGAACCCATTTTTGCAAATTGGACCAAATGGGTAGGTCTGGCATCAACATTAGCACCACAGTCTACCAATAAGGAAACACCATTCATCGTAGGAATCAAAGGTGCTAACGGCGGTCTCTCAACTCCGTTAATTCTTCCAACAATCAACTGTCCTCCAGCCAGCACGGCTCCGGTGCTTCCGGCTGATACCAATGCATCTGCTTCACCGTTCTTCACCATATTCATCGCTACAACGATAGAAGAATTCTTCTTACGGCGGATAGCCATAACAGGTGCTTCACAGTTTGTTATAACCTCTGGCGCATTTACAACGATAATACGTTCCTTGTCATAATTATACTCACTCAGTCCCTTACGGATGACTTCTTCATCACCAGTCAGAACAACATCAATATCCTTCTTATCCTGAACTGCAAGTACGGCTCCTTTGATTATCTCTGCAGGCGCATTATCACCGCCCATTGCATCAACAGCAATTGTAATCCTCTTTGGCATATGTCCTCCATTCCACTGATAGTCCAAAATGCAGAATATTGTACTATTAGTCTTATCAACTTACTATACTTAGTATTCATTCGGTTTCGTAAGCTAATCTATTAAACAATATACTCGATATTATTCTAAAAATCAACCACATTTTTATAAATAAAATGTACTGGTTCTACAGTAATATATTCACGATTCGTAATAATAAAACCTCCGCATTTTCCAGCGGAGGTCAATATTAATTGTATGAACTTGGTTCATATTTGCACCGATATCGTAACAATTGGATTGAGAATCCGGTGCATCCGCCGAAGGCAATGCTTCATACCTCTGATAAGTTCATTTCTTATGATATCTGGCATGAAGGTTCCGATTATGCTTTTTTATAAAAGAAGGACTTGAAATTATGAAAGCCAATCTGACCAGCCTGAATAATCTGTTCCGTACTTCCTACAAATAACAGCCCGTCCTTCTTCAGAGCCTTATGAAAATCTGAATAAATCTTATTCTTAGCTTCATCGGTAAAATAAATCAGCACATTACGACATACAATCATATCACAGTTACTTGGATAAGGATCTCTTAGTAAATCATGCTGCTTAAATTCCACACAGGCTTTAATTGCATCTGAAATCTGATAAGTCTTATCATTGATCTTGTTGAAGTACTTATTCAGGAATTCATCCGGCAGAGCTTTCAGGCTTTTTATATTGTATAAACCGGTCATAGCCTTTGCCATAACATTCTTATCAATATCCGTTGCGATGATTTTAATCTTGTTTAACGGAAGGAATCTGGATAACAGCATGGCCAGGGAATAAGGTTCATCACCGGTGGAACAGGCCGCACTCCATATCTTTAATTCCTTGCCGAAATGCTCCAGAAGATATGGGAAAACTTCCTTCTCAAGCAAAGTCCATTGCTCGGGATTACGATAAAATTCCGATACATTAATCGTAATATAATTAATGAATTCATCAAAGGCAATTTTGTCGGTCTTTAACTTTGTAACATAATCCGTATAAGAATTAATTCCATGTTTAGCAATTAAGGCTTCGATACGACGCTTCATCTGACGTTCTTTGTAAGAATTCAAATCAATCTTTGTCATATCATAAATGGATTGTTTGAAACTTTCATAAGTTCCCAGCACGATAAATCTCCTTTATCATCGGTATCAGTGATAATTATTCAGCGATCTCAGAAGCAGCTTCTTCCTTAACTTCAGCTTCCTTCTCAGGTGCTTCCAGAGCTTTGATGCTTAAGCTGATCTTCTTATCGTCCTTATTAAACTCAACAACCTTAGCTGTGATTTCCTGACCAATCTTTAATACATCGGCAGGCTTCTCAACATGCTCCTTGGAAATCTGGGATACATGTAAGAGTGCGTCAATACCAGGCTCAAGTTCTACAAATGCGCCGAAGTCTGTCATACGAGCTACGGTACCGGTTACTACGTTGCCAACAGCAAATTTGGTTTCAGCATTAATCCAAGGATTAGCGTTCTCAAATTTTAAGCTGAGAGCAATTTTCTCACCCTGAATATCTTTAACAAAAGCTTTTACTGTCTCGCCAACCTTGAATACCTTCTTCGGATTTTCAACTCTGCCCCAGGACATCTCAGAAATATGAAGAAGTCCGTCAGCACCGCCGAGATCAATGAATGCGCCGAAGTCTGTGATATTCTTTACAGTACCTTCTACAGTTGATCCCACTTTAATCTTTTCAAATAAATCTTTCTTTAAGCTTTCTTTCTTTGCAACGATTAACTGCTTGCGATCGCCGATTATTCTTCTCTTCTTCGGATTGAATTCTGTAATTACGAAATCAATTTTCTCACCCTGATACTTAGCAAGATCCTTCTCATAAGAATCGGAAATAAGGCTTGCGGGAATAAATACTCTTGCTTCGTCAATAATAACGCTTAAACCGCCGTTTAATACTGCAGCAACCTTAGCAGATAATACTTCATGCTTATCAAATGCTTCCTCTAGTCTCTTATTACCTTTTTCTGCAGCAAGTCTCTTATAAGTCAAAGCAACCTGACCTTCTCCGTCATTTGCTTTCAGAACCTTAGCCTGCATTACGTCGCCAACATTGACAACGGTTCTTAAATCAAAGTTAGGGGTGTTGGTATATTCGTTTCTTGTAATATAACCTTCCGACTTGTAGCCTATATTTAAGATGATTTCATCTTCTTTGACACCCAAGACAATTCCTTCTACAACATCACCGTTGTTTATTTGCACTACTTTCTCTTCTTCCAATAATTGTTCAAAACTCTTCTCAGACATAGCGGTATGAACCTCCTTGATAATATTGTTTGGGGTCGATGCCCCTGCTGTAATACCTACGTTTCGATAAGATTTAAACATTCTTAAATCCAGGTCATCAAGTTTCTGTATATAGTAAGTATTTTCACATTCTTTTTTGCAAATTTCATATAGCTTTCTCGTATTCGAGCTATGCTTTCCACCGATGACTATCATCGCATCTGACTGCTTGGCTAACTGATAGGCTTCGGTCTGCCTCTCCTCTGTGGCATTGCAAATCGTATTTAAAACAAATACATCATAACCCTTTTTTAATATAATTTCAACTAAATCTTGAAATTTCTTGTAATTAAATGTCGTTTGCGCTACGATGCACAGTTTATGGTCCTTCGGTAAATTTAATGCTTCGGCTTCGGCTTCGTTCTCAATCACGGTATAATCAACATTATCTGTCCCAGACAGATTCCGGATACACCAGCCTGTAATGCCTTCCACCTCCGGATGAGTCCGGTTGCCGATAATAATGATATGTTGTCCTTCTGTGCTCTTTTCTCTTACGGCTCTATGAATTTTTTTCACGTAGGGGCAAGTTGCATCAACAATTTTATGTCCATAAGAAGACAGTTCTTTCTGGGTTGCTTCCGATATTCCATGAGAACGTATAATTATTGTTCCCTTTGGTAATGTTTTTAATTCTTCGGGAGATTCAATCACAATAACACCCTTCTTATTTAAATCCTCAACTACTTCCTCATTATGGATAATCGGTCCAAAGGTATATACATTCGAGCCTGCTTCGACTTCTTTATATACCAGATTGACGGCTCTTTGAACTCCGAAACAAAAACCGGCACTATTTGCTGTTGTAATTTTCAATTTAAGCCTCCATTCTGCCGCTTTGCGGCAGCACAAGGAGTGAACAAAAAGCATGACTGTATGCTTTTTGCCGGTTGAAAAATCTTATTTTTCAACCTAACCAGCTTCCTTTTAATTATCTTATTCATTTCTTAGCTTTTTATTAAAATTAATTATTCTTTCCTTTGTTATTATATAAAGAAATAATTTCGTTTACTACTTCTTCAATTGTCATATTCGAGGAATCTAAGTAAATGGCATCTTCTGCCTGACGTAGCGGGGCAAAATCCCTTGTCATATCCCTGTGGTCTCGTTCTATGATATCAAGCTCAATGGAATTCATATCGGCTTCAACGCCTTTTTCCTTTAACTCTGCCCATCTTCTACGAGCCCGCTCCTTCGAGCTGGCTGTTAAGTATATTTTTAGGTCGGCATTGGGAAGAACATAAGTTCCGATATCCCTGCCGTCCATGACAACATTTTCTTTCATTGCCAGGTTTTGCTGAAGCTCGACAAGTTTCAGACGAACTGCTTTATGAATGGAAGATGCACTTGCCATATTGCCGACCTCTTCGGTTCGGATCAGGCCATTGACATTTTCGCCGTTTAATATCACAAGCTGTTCTCCGTTCTTATACTCGATGGTGACATCAACATCGGGGCAAGCCTTTTCAATCCTTTCATGATCCGTTGCTTCTATATTATTACGTAAAAAATACAAAGCCATAGCACGGTACATTGCCCCCGTATCCACATAGATAAAGCCCAGCTGCTTTGCTATCCGCTTTGCTATGGTACTTTTTCCGGCTCCGGCCGGACCGTCAATTGCTAAATTGAAATATGACATCGCAATTACCTCCAGGTTACTTTTTTATTCTATTCAACCGATGACCCTGCCAGGTATGCGGTGGACCAGGCTATCTGAAGATTAAAGCCTCCGGTCAGCGCATCCAGATCCAGGATTTCTCCGGCAAAATATACATTTTTCACAAGCTTTGATTCCATGGTGGAAGGATTTACTTCCTTAATATTTATGCCACCCTTCGTGATAACAGCCTGATTGTAGTCACTCAGCTTCGTGATCTGCAGTGTAAAATTCTTAAGCAGGTCAACCAGTCGAAGCCGCTCTTCCTTTGTTATGGAATTTACTTTCTTTTCCGAATCAATACAGCTTAGTCGAATGATAACATCTATTAATTTATTTGGCAATAGGTGGTCCAATGAATTCTTAAATTGTTTATTTTTAAATTCTTCAAAATCCCTGAGGATTCTTGCATCCAGCTGTTCCAAGGACAGCGCCGGCTTTAAATCGATACTGAGCATCAAGGGCTCGGGTTTATTCAGAAATGGTATGATATAGCTGCTGGCACTTAAGATAACGGGACCGCTTACACCGAAATGTGTAAATAACAATTCACCGAAATCACTGTAAACCTTCTTCTGTCCGCTCGTAATGATTACCTCTACGTTTTTCAGTGATAAACCCATTAGCTCCTTGACAAAGGTTTCTTTGACATGGACAGGAACCAGGGATGGATACATCGGGGTTGTTGTATGTCCCAGGTCTTTCGCAAACCGGAAACCATCACCGGTAGAACCGGTTAATGGATAGGATAAACCTCCTGTAGAGATAATTACCGCATCACCAGTCAGATCTTCGGAGGAATCCTTAAGCCGCAGGCCATAAAAGCAGCCATCCTTCTCAAGTACCTGATTAACCTGACTGTTATATCTGATGGTTACCGACTGGCGTTCCAGCTCTCTTTTTAATACCGTAATGACATCGGAGGATTTATCCGACTCAGGAAACACACGGTTTCCCCGTTCTGTTTTTAAAGGTAGGCCAATCTGCTCAAAAAAGGTCATGGCATCATAATTACTGAAGGAATGGTAAGCTCGGTAGTAAAATTTCGGATTGCTGACTAACTGTTCAAAGAACTCCTCCTTGTCACAGGCATTCGTAATGTTGCATCTTCCCTTTCCTGTAATAAAAAGCTTCTTGCCAAGCTTTTCATTCTTTTCCAGTAAAATCACCTTATGCCCATTTCTTGCTGCTATGATTGCAGCAAGCATTCCGGCTGCTCCGCCGCCTACAACTAATATCTTACTCATGAATTCCTCCGTAGTTCCTATATCAGTAAATTGAAAATTATATAAAGCTCATTATTGATTCGGATGTCAAAAGTCTTCGTGATATCTTAACGATGAATGTATATGCATACATATTCATCTCTTTAGCCTAATCAGACTTTGTCGAGTAGACTTGCTCCTTACGGAACAAGCCCCTCACAGATCCGGACATGCCCAATTAAGGCATCCGGCTCTTCATACTACATTATCACGTAATATCGTAGATATTTACATAAATCGCTGGTT
>DATMUM010000215.1:0-8442 GCA_035564175.1 Mobilitalea sp. | reverse complement strand
GATTGGCTCGAACGCAACAGACATCAACGGCTCTCTTAAAAAGAAGTAGCAAACCAATACACCCATAGCAATGGCAGCCAGGGAAATGATAAGCATACGGCGCAGATCATTCAAGTGTCCTAATAAGCTTGTCTTCCTTTCTTTATTTCTCATACCAATCACCACTATAATAAACCTTTCCTAGTTGTAATGAATCCGGCAAGTATTTCAGTAACGGTCATCCGTCCTATAATTTATCCTCACTGTCCTCCTTTGGGTCGATTTTGATTGAATCCTCCGTCTTCTTTAATGCAGACTTAAATTCTCCTATGCTTTTCCCCAGTGATTTACCGATTTCCGGCAGCTTACCAGGTCCAAATATAACGAGCGCGACAACTAAAATCAATATTAATTCCGGAACTCCAAGATTTCCTAACATATTTTCACCTCATTTTAATTTTAGATTTTTATATAAAAACATATGACAGCCGTAACTATAATTGATCTTGCCATGAATTAATCAATTGTATGCTCCGCAATATAGCTGATCATGCTTTGCATGGCCAACTCCGCTTCTTCGCCATTAAACCCGTGCCCTGCGCCCTGAATTGTAATCAGCTTCGCAGAATCATAAGCATCTACTGCTCTCTCAGAATAGGAAATCGGTACGATGCCGTCTCTATCACCATGCACAATAAGAACATCCTTTGTAAAAGCACTGATAGACGCATAGACATCCAGATGAAACACATCCGAATGGTATTTCTTCCCTACCTTCATTCCAAATATCGTCGCCGTATCAGGTATCTCGTCTATAGTCCGATATTGTGCTCTTGTATTATCCGGAATCACAAAGGCAGGATAATACAAAATAAGTCCTTTTATCTCTGACATATGTTCTGAAGCAGTCAGTGCTGCGACAAGTCCGCCCTGGCTTTCTCCCATCAGAAAGATATTCTGTTGATCAACAAAGCTCTGCTCTTCCATTTGTTCCAGAACCGCCTCCATATCCTCAGCTTCCGTCATTACTGACATATCGAGCATACTTCCATCACTGCTACTATATGGACTGCCACCGCAAAAATCGAATATATAACACGCATATCCTGCCTGTGCCAATTCCTTTGCATTTTGAATATTGTCCGAATAACTTCCGCCAAAGCCGTGCCCTATAATAACGGTCGGATATTGCTCTGTTCCATTTCCCGGAAGATATATCTGCCCGTAAATCTTCATATCACCCTTGTGTAAACTTAATTCCTGCATATTATATTCTTCTTTCAAATTCGTTTGATTATTATTACTTTCACTATCTGCTGACTCACTTCCCGGAAGTAAATTGTTTTGTCTTCTGCCTGCACATGCTGCCAGTATAGAAAGCATATAAATTCCAACATATAACAGGATTAATTTGCTTATCCGTTTTTTATTTATCATTCAACTTACAACACCTCTATTTCATGCTACTTTAGTAATGTCCTCAGTTTTTAAATTTATTTTATCCTGCAATTATCGCCAATAGAAACTGCTGTATTCAGGCCGTAACATTTTGAACCGTTATTTTTGAGAGATCCATCTCGCCGACACCCAGCTTAGCTGCTGCTGTTATATATGCAATTTCGTTTGGATCAATCCCGTAAAGATTAGCTCCATAGGCGTCAACAGCTACCGGATCAAAGCCAAAGATAACCTGATCCCACTCCTTAATTGTACCCGGCCCTGTTGGGCCACGATCGATAATTCCCTTTATCGCATCCATTATAATAAGGTCCGCCTTACGGTAAGCCGAAAGCTCGGCGATAGCCTGATTTAAGTCGGAACTGTGGAAATATCCCCGATCCCAAACCAGCCCCATCATGTTTTTCATGCTCATTGTGACCCTGGCCATCATATGATTTTTCAAAATCGGCATGTTTATGAAGACATCGGCGTTTAACACGTCCGTAGAAAAAAGGATACTATTTAATATCTGTCCGCCCATTTCTACATTTTGAAAATAGCTCTCCTCATTAATATTATAGGCTGTGCCGCCTGCCTCTTCGACTGCGTCCTTTATTCCACTGTTATTAAGACAGGTAGGCCCGGAGAACGGAAAATCAATGACCCTGACCTCCTTTGCCCCCGCCGACAGACACTGCTTCACAACAGCCGCCACTAATTGAGGATTCGTTGTCGCCGCCTCCTCGGGCCTTCTTGGCACGCTGAAATTAGGCTTAATCACGACAACATCTCCGTTTTTTACAAATTGACCGATACCCCCCAATGCAGCCAGGCCTTTTTCGATCAGCGAAGCAGGCTCCGTTCCCTGGGCAACAACAAGAGCACTGCTTACCGGGCCCGAGGTCACAGCCGGTGCCGCAGATGTCACAGCATTTGATACAGCGCCGCTTGTTGGCTCAGTCGCATTGGGTTTCACATCTACACCGCAGCCCGAAAGCCCCAGCGCAGCCAAACCGATACCCACGCCTCCCAGAAATTGTCTTCTGGTAATTTCTTTACCCATATCCATTTCCATGTTAATACAACTCCCTTCTCTCAAACATTTCTATCGTAACATTTTCCTTCCTTAAAACCACCGGTCCGTAAGCTATTCTGTGTCCGCGGACAGAGCTTGTACAACCAGTCTGCGCCGCCCAAAAGTTATAGCTGCCAATTATTAGTGTATCAATTGTATTGGAATTACGCTTTCAAAATGCTGACAGAGTTTTTTGATTTTCTGACTTTCCATAGAGATAAGAAATTGCGGGAATAACACAAAACTGCGGCCGGATCCATAACTCCATGCCGCAGTTCTTAATTTTTATTTATCCTTTTGCATATTTAACACTCTAAATCCCGCCGGAGTTATCCCTGGCAGACATCTGTCTCCTCCTGGCAATGATATCCTGCTCATTTTTAATATTCTTTTCTACTCCCAGCAACAGCAGCAGTATCATCAATATTGCATGGGCGGCAATCTCATATCCCACGAAAAAGAACTCTGCTACATGGGAAGACTCAAATACGCTATTGTCATAAAAAAATAAAAAGAATGCGACCGCAAGTCCGTTCACGGCTGTAATTACCGCTGAATAAACAGACATTGACACGCCATCGCATCGAAATCCGAATCTTGCTTCCAAATGATCCAATATATCCGCAAAAATCGCCATCATTAGATAGGCTCCCGGAATACTTCCAATTCCTTTAAAGGTTTGTCCCGCAAGAACCGTCCAAAAATTTCCAGGTGCGCTGATACAGATGCAGCTTCCAATAACCGAAAATACCAGACCGGCAATAACGATGTTGCGTTTACCGAATTTTGCTGCCAGCGGCCAGATAAACAGCATGCCCGCCGCCAAAGGAATTCCGCTGATCAAAGCAAGCACCGACTGCACCATTTCAGCATTCATCGAAACACCCAGCAAATTCGTTTCCGCAAAAAATTCATTGCAGTAGATGTTAAAGATGAATCCGCCCTTGAACATTACCCCTGCCTGGTAAAGCGCATAGAATATCATAATAATCCACCAGTATTTATCGCTTACAGCTGCCCTTAGCTGCGTGAAGGAGGAAACCCTCGCCGCCTCTGTTTCCAGTCCGGTACTTTCCTCTGTAACGCGCTCTCTGGTAAAGTAATATTCTAAAATGCATGCAAAGAATGCAACAATTGCAAATGCCAGCATGATTATATGCCATCTGTCCTGAACCCCGGCTGCGGTATCTGCTGATTTAATCCAGCTTAAAACAAGCGGCATAAGAATACTGCTCACAAAACCATTCGCTGCCACCAAGCCTGTTTCTCAAAAGTCCTGTCACAAGTTCTTTTGAAAGGATTTCTAAAATTCATATCGATATCAACAATAGGAGCAAAGGACCAATTACATCCAACCGCTGCCCCTTCACTGCAGGATATTTTTCCCAGGGCATAACCCATTTCAGGATCATTCGTTGCTCCCACCTGTAATGGTTTAGCAAAATTAGTTCCTTCCTTCACCAGACCTGTTCCCCCCGACTCAAGATTTGCAGCTATAAGTAAGGGTATTTTTGATGAATTTTGTAATGCACGATGGGCTTCCTGCAATTTTTTTCCTTTTTCCGGACGATACATTATTCCAGCAATACCAATCTTTTTTGTCAGCATTTCCACTGTATCTTTATCTGTCGAAGTTCCCGGCAAACAAAATAATTGTCCGATTTTTTCATCTGTTGTCATGCTTTTTAAAGTTTCTTCAACCCAAGTAATACCTGCATCATCTAAATTGAACGGTTTTACTTTAAGATTTATCATATATATCATCTCCTATCGGTTAATTCTACTCATTTACAATATGTATAAAGTAAATATCATTTACACCAAGCTCTACATTAAATGCCACACAACCATCCTCATAGGTATAGTTTAGTTCTTCTTCAATCATTGTACTTTGTCTGATAATATCCGCTACTTCTTTCGAATTTAAATCTGCCGGACATCCCTGACCTTCCCATATCTTTAACGGATTGCAATGGTCTTCATCAATCCGTTCCATAACAACCTTCCTGGGCGCATTTAAAATTTCAACTTTGATGTCTGCTTTTTCTTTTGGAAGATCCAGGTTTTTCATCTTCTGGCGGAATAGAAATACTTGTGTTTCTGAAGTACTACGAAAAGCAGCAATGCCAATTTCACCATCTGTTGCATCTTCGCCTAGATCAATACGTTCATCGCCAGTCTTTGACAACATTTTTAAAGCATAGAATACCGGTTTAGGAATACCGTTTAGTGTTTGGATACCGAATCCACCATGAAATTCTTCCGGGAACTGATGCATTTCTTCAAAAATATCACTATGACACCAGATACTGGAGCCAGTCATATTCTTCTCAACATCTAAGGCAGCTTTAACATCATAAGCGGCTACTTTTCTTGTATCATTGGTAAATGCAGAAAAGATCGCATTACAGTTCCACTCCGTATAAAACACCGGCAAGCCTTCTGCCTGTTCTTTGACAATCTTGGAATTTTTACGAAAAACATCTCGTGGAATTTCTTCCATTTCACTCTTATCCGGAATCATATGGCGTAATGCGTCAAGACAAGACCCATCCGGCATTGATGCAAAAATATTCATTTCCATCATCTTGCCAAAAGCTTCTTTCATATCCGTTGCTTCATTCTCTGGTCCTCCTTGATCTTCAATTCCGGCTAAAGGGTCACCCGCATACTGATGTGTTGAAACAAAATCCACTGGTATATTATTCGACTTACAAAATTGAATAAATGATTTTATCCATTTACTTCCGCTTGTAGAGGGTCCTCCTACACGGAGTCTGGAACAAACTTCTTTGATTGCACCAGCAGTTATTTCATACAACTTGAAATATTCCTGCTTCGTTCCATTAAAAAATGCACCCTGTAAATCAGGTTCATTCCAAACCTCAAAATACCAGCTTGATATTTCATCCTCACCATACCGATGTAATAAATACCGTATAAAAGCCTTTATGTATTCTGCCCATTCATTATAATCGTTTGGTTGATTAAAATTACTTCCATAAAAAATCAATCCTCCCTCTTTATTTGAAGTCAAAGCCTTAGGCATAAAACCAAGTTCAACAAAGGGCTTCATTCCTACGGAAAGGACATTATCATAAGCTTGACCACATTTATGGAAAGTTAATTCTTTAAAACGCTCGCCACCTTTTATCGGAAACAAATCCCGAATCGTTGTAATTGTATGCATATCATCATTAAAGATTCCATGGAAACGAACATATTGTATCCCTAATTCATCATGAACATACTTTAAGTGACGAATATAATCCATACGAAGCGCCTGAGCTGCATGGTCAGCACCTATGCAAAACTGCCAATGTTTGTGAAAAGAATACGTGGGTAAATTTTGTTTCACTAAAAATTTCATACCAAATAAACACCTTCCTTTATAAATGATTTTTTACTTATTATAATAAGATCTACCATTTCATTGATATTATTACAGCTTATTCTTATAATTAGGTAATAAACCTTGAAATAATAATTTTTCTTATTTTACTATATTTTCATTATAATAATTTCTCTATTAAAACAATATACCTTACCCTACCCAGATATTAATATTTCCGACTTATTCGTATAAGAAGAATAGGCGAATCTTCTTAAATATTTTTTATTTATTTTCTTTGTCTGCTTAACGTGTATCACACCATTTTGCAATGCGCCCTTTTATTACAAATAATTCCTGACGGTAACTTCAGTAAGACCTTAGATTATATTGTAATCAAGGAAAATGAAAAGAGGGACTTCTTGATCGATAATTTTATCATTACTGATCAGGAATCGCAAAACTGAAGGTAATTCAAGTAACATCAAATCCTTCGGTTTTTTTACCCAGTTAACAGAAAAGACGCGTCACATTCTAACTAAAAAGTTATTTTGCGACACGTCCTTATAATATCTTATCGATTCTCCTTCTACTAATCTTCTTTTACCTCCGAGTCGATTCCGAATAACCGCTGGGTATAATCCTGCTGTTCACTTTGTTTATTCAATATGATAATCTTTTTGATAGCGGCACTAATCCTCCCAATGCTCTACTGTCTGCCAGTTTGCATTCTTCAATTACAACTGCCAGCTGCCGCCTTGTTTCCGTTTTCGAGCCTATATCGATTGTCCCATCCTCATGAAGATCATTTAAGGCAACATCACCGACTAAAAATAATCCCTTTGGTGCATCACAAACTTGCGCTCCTAAAAAAGTCTCATTGGCACCTTCATCTCCATATAGGAACATCTACAGAACATATTCATGCATACCTTCTTCCTCATTTGGCTGATGTTCTTCTCCCTTAGGATGATGTCTGTTGGGCGCACATCCAATAATTAGCGAAAAATTTATTCACAGTTTTCTCCATCTATGGTAACATGAGATTAAGAACATGAACCATATTGACCTTTTGGATATGGATTATTTTCTTCATGAAGACGATGACCCTGATAACGTTTTCAATGAGGAAGACTTTTATATCTTCTAATCTGCAAACGTCTGTTTTCTATACACACCTCTATGTGCAGGCCTTTTAATACCCATATGCTCAGAAAGGATCACTTTCCTACAAAGCAGAAAATGGAGTGTATCACTACTGACACACTCCACCACTTTAATTATTCACAACCTATATTCTTTCAACAAATATAACGTCCCGTATCCCAATATCCGATTCGTGAGTAACATTTCAATTCTAAAAGATCTCTCACCGTTAAGCAGATGATCCTTCCGCTTCCCTGGGAATTAAGTGGTAACCGTTCCCGAATACTCAACCGTTACATAAAACTGTAATATTACACCTGCTGGACCTTGACTAACTACTGTTGTTTGCACATTAACTATTCTGTAGAAACTCAGAGTTCCGTGATATGTTCCGTCATTATAATAGTAAGTAGAATTCTGAATCGCCTGCATATTAGCATTGGCCTGAGATCCTTCGCAGGTAAAGGTTTTATAATCCGTTACATTCACGGTTTTTGTGAGAGGAGGGGAGTAACTGGTAACTGTACCGGAATACGTAACACTCACTGTAACCTGTAAAACACCCGGACTGTTACTAACAGGTACCACATTAACAGAATTCAACTGTAAATAGCTTAAAACCCCTCTGTAAGTACCATCATCATAGTTGTAAGTTGAACTCTGAATGTTCTGAATAATCCCGCCTATTTCAGGACCCGGGCTGATAAAAACACTGGTTGTAGAAACCGTAACTGTCTTAGTATCCGCAAATGCACTTGCAGTTGTAAATGTAAAGAGTAATACTAATGTCATTATACAGCAAACACTTAACTTAAATTTTCTCAACATATGTAATCTCCTCCTTATTGGAATAATAATGATACCGGTAACTGTTCTTACACAATTAATATTCTTTATGATCCGATATAACAGCTATAAGTTAAATGTAATACTAACTTAATTCTATTATTTTACGGCTCTGTTCCAAATACACGTGCATTGGAGATATAAGCTGTAACATTCTGCCAGCTTATATAGCTTGTAGCCGTTGAATTATATGAATAATCATTTGTCTGTGTATAGTTGCTCCAATTCGTTTTATTAAAACGACTTTGTACTTCGATACTCTGGCCTGCGGCAAGATTGCCTGCTCCGGAAGAAAAGCTTATTTCCAGATAGAAATCCGCATTCGTCTTAGCAGGACTTATTGCTGTAAAGGTACCGGATACATTTTGCGCTCCAACATTGGACCAATCACAGACAAAACTCTGATTTTCAGTTCCTTCTTTTGTATAATAATAGCGAAGCTTCACATTAGAAAGTGCAATTGGTGAACTGCTGTTGTTCGTAAGTTTATATCTTACATTAATCGTATTGGTTTGAGTGGCTGCCACGCCATAGAACCTAACATCCAGACTGCCCGGAACCGGAGTAACGGAAGGCGTAACCGTCGGCGTAACCGTCGGTGTTACCGTAGGCCTCACGGTCGGTG
>DATMUM010000214.1:0-8238 GCA_035564175.1 Mobilitalea sp. | reverse complement strand
CCCTGCCGTTTTCAGGGAAATGGGACGATTCCCTACGGCTGTTGTTTATTTGATCACGGCTGCACTGATGGGGCTGGTAAATAAGGAGATGGAGCTATCCATATCAGAAATCGGTGCTCTAACCTCAGCCGTCATTCTGTTCCTATTACTGCCCTCAAGCATCATTTACCGCGTTGATGCCGCCGGAGGAACCGGTAAGCAGGAGCAGCTTGCTACTCAGAATTTAAGAAAGATAGCAAAAGCCAGAATGAAAATATTCTCGGATTCCTTCCTGAAGCTTTCGAAGACGCTGGATAATATCACGGAACAGCAGACAAAGCTGAAGCAGCAGGAGGTTAACCGAATATTTGAAGACATCTCGGAGAAGCTATGTAAGAATTGTAATAATTGCAGTAATTGCTGGGAACATAAATTCCAGAAGACATATCAGGCAGCATGTACGATGTTTGAGCTGGCTGAGAAAAAAGGCATCCTTGAGAAGGAGGATATACCTTCCGAATTCCTGGATGACTGTATCAGTGCGGACGAATTTATTGCCGAGACGAACCGCGGATTTGAAATAGCAAAGCTAAATCATATCTGGTATAACCGTATTTCGGAAAGCCGGGAGGTAATTGCAGAGCAGCTGAAGGAGGTTTCCTCTGTTATTCAGGATATTACCGGGGATATCTATGAGACAGCCCAGGGCTTTCACGCAGAGGAGCAAAGGGTGATACGCGCACTGCGGGCAGAGCATATTCTGGTTAAGGATATTACCGCCTTTGAACATAATGATAAGAGGAAGGAAATTTATCTTAGTGCTGCCTGCCAGGGCGGAAGATGCATTACGGCCAAGGAAGCTGCAAGTATCATCTCAGAAGCCCTGGATGTCAAAATGAAAGTAGCGGATTCCTCAAAAACCGTTATATCCAAGGACTATGAAAGCTTCTGCTTTACCACCGACACCAAATTCAAGGTTCTGACCGGTGTTGCCAGGGCAATGAAGGAAAATGTATCCGGTGATAATTTCTCCATATTGAGAATGGAGACCGGAGAATTCATGGTTGCATTATCGGATGGAATGGGTACGGGCAAGGATGCCGGAGAAGAAAGCGAAACTGTCATGGCTCTGCTGGAGCAGATGATTGAGGCCGGTTTCAAGGCCGAAACTGCAATCAAATTAATCAATTCCAGTCTCGTGCTAAAATCGGATAAGCAGACCTTTTCCACAATTGATCTAAGTATTATTAATCTATTTACCGGTATGTGTGAATTTATTAAAATTGGCGCGGCAGCAGCTTTCATTAAGAGGGATCACTGGGTGGAAACCATCAGCTCCACGACTCTGCCCATTGGAATGTTCGGCAATGTGGATTATGATACGGTAACCAAGAAGCTTTATGAAGGGGATATCATTATTATGATCACTGATGGTGTCCTGGACTGCATTGAAGAGGAGAACAAAGAAGCCTGCATGGAGAAGATCATTATGGAGATTAAAAGCAGTAATCCCCAGGAAATCGCGAATCGTATCCTCGATCGAACCCTGTCCCAAAGTAATTATGTGCCCCGCGACGATATGACTGTAATATCTGCTGGAATGTGGTTAAAATAAGTAAATATAGAAAATGGATCAGAGGGTCGAAAGCATCTAATCATAATTTCATTGAAATATAAAATTAAAAGGGTTATGATACTATTAATCTTTTTCATATTTACTATAGATAAACTGTAATGAAATGCCCTGCAGATGTATCTTCTGATATTCGGCTTACCTTAAGGGTAAGAAATTTCTGCAGGGTAAAATGGGAGAAAATGCTAAATAAAATATGGTGCTATTCTGAAAAATTTCATATGATAGAGCGAGGGGATAGGATTGTTGTCGGAATTTCCGGGGGTGCTGATTCTGTCTGCCTTTTGTATGTGCTGAAAAAGCTGTGTACAGAGAAAGATATTTCTCTGATTGCTGTCCATATCAATCATGGAATCCGCGGCGAGGAAGCTGACCGTGATGAACTGTTCGTAAAGGAGTTCTGCGAAAGGCTTGGAGTGGAATTCTATCCCTATTTCTACGATGTCCGGGGGCTTGCCGCAAAGGAAGGGATTTCGGAAGAAGAGGCCGGACGAAATGTCCGCTACCAGACATTTTTAGAAGTCTGTAAACATCAAAAGTGTAATAAAATTGCAGTAGCACATAATAAGAATGATAATGCAGAAACAGTATTATTCCATTTGTTTCGCGGAAGCGGCATTAAAGGGATGTCCGGAATTGAACCAAGGCGTAATATCACTGCCGATTTTGGAGAAGTTACGCTGATCCGACCGTTATTATGTGCAGAACGTAAGGAGATTGAAGCGTATCTGAGGAAGGAACGCCTTACCTTCCAGACTGATTCCACGAACCTTACGGAGGATTACAGCCGTAATAAAATCCGTAATAGAATTCTTTCTTACGCCGTCAGTGAAATCAATTCCGGAGCCGTAGGAAATATTAATGAGACCTCTTTAAAGCTAAGAGAGGCTTTCGAATACATGGAATTCCTGGTATCGCAGCGCTATCAGGTGCTTGTCAGACAGGAAGCTGAGGAATTCCTGTTGTCCGTTCGTGAATTATGCTTGGAGCCGGTTATCCTTCAAAAGGGTATTCTTCAGAAGGTGCTGGAGAAGCTGGCAGGTAACAGAAAGGACCTGGAAGCAAAGCATATCGATGCTATTATATCTTTAATCGGGAAGCAGGTAGGCAGGAGGGTGCATTTGCCTTATGGTATGATAGCTGAACGGGGCTACGAGGATATTAAAATCTTTCGGGAGACGGCAAATCAGAAGCCGGAGACCGGGAAAGAAATGCTTGAACCGGTAAAAGTAACAATTCCGGGGAGAACATTTATTCCACAATATCGAAAGATTTTAGAATCTGATATAATAAAATATGAAAAAAATGATCAAATCCCTAAAAGTAGTTGTATGAAGTGGTTTGATTATGATAAAATAGAGAATGCTGTTGAAATAAGAAACAGAGAAGAAGGAGACTATATACAAATAAATAATTCGGGTGGTCGTAAGAAATTAAAAGACTATTTTATTGATCATAAGATACCCAGAAAGCAGAGAGACAGTCAAATTCTTATTGCTGACGGCAATCATATTATGTGGATTCCCGGAGATGGGGAACGTATGAGTGAAAAATATAAAGTGGACGATACCACGGTGAAGGTACTATTGATGAAAATGATCGATTTGGAGGAATATGAGTAATGACAGGAAAAGTGAAGGCCATGATATCGGAGGCTCAGGTAAATGAGAGAATTCGCGAATTGGCAGAACAGATTAGCAGGGAATATGAAGGAAAAAGCGTTCATCTTATTTGTATATTAAAGGGCAGTGTATTCTTCTGCTGTGAATTAGCAAAGAGACTTACCGTACCGGTAACATTGGATTTCATGTCTGTATCAAGCTATGGCAGTGAGAATGTTAGTTCAGGAAGAGTTAGAATTTTAAAGGATTTGGATGAATCAATCCAGGACAGAGAGGTCATTATTATTGAGGATATTATAGATTCTGGTAATACCTTAGCACACCTTAAGAATTTGCTCGGTACCAGATCACCGAAAAGTCTGGAAATCTGTACCCTTCTGGATAAACCGGACCGCCGCGTAACGAATGTGGATGTAAAATATGTCGGTTTTGTAATACCGGATGAATTTGTGGTCGGATATGGTCTTGATTATGACCAATATTATAGAAATCTGCCTTACGTAGGAGTTGTTGAACAATAATAGTTGAAACAAATGGATATATTTAGGATAATATTAATAATGATTGAAATGAAATTAATATAATAGAGAGTATAAAGAATAAAGGAGGTTGTTCAGTGAGAAAACAGATGAAAGGATATGGTTTCTATATCATCATTCTGCTGATTGTATTAGCAACAGTATACTTATCCCAGAAAATTGAATTTAATAGTTCGGATGAATATTCGTATGAGCAGTTTGTCAAGGACATAGATGATAACAATGTAAAAGCCATTGAGATTAATCAGAATAAAGAGGTACCGACCGGTAATATTACGGTAACCCTGAAGGATGATTCGAGTAAATCCTTCCCCGTGACGGATGTAAAAGAAATTGAGCAGATATCAAAGGATGCAGGTATTGATTTCCACACCAATGATGTTCCGAAGGAGAATTTCTTCCTTTCATCGATTTTACCGTATATTCTGGTGTTTGTAGTGATCATCGTATTATTCTCCTTCCTGTCCAATCAGGCAAGCGTTGGCGGCGGCAACAGCAAGGTCATGAACTTTGGTAAAAGCCGTGCAAAGATGACTACGGAAGAGAATAAAACCACGACTTTTAAAAATGTAGCCGGTCTGGATGAGGAAAAGGATGAACTGAAGGAAATCGTGGATTTCTTAAAATCTCCAAAAAAGTACATCCAGGTAGGAGCACGAATTCCGAAGGGTGTCCTGTTGGTAGGACCTCCGGGAACAGGTAAAACCTTACTTGGCAAGGCAGTTGCAGGAGAAGCCGGAGTACCTTTCTTCTCCATCTCAGGTTCCGACTTCGTTGAAATGTTTGTCGGTGTCGGCGCGTCCAGAGTAAGAGACCTCTTTGAAGAAGCAAAGAAAAATTCACCCTGTATCGTATTCATTGATGAAATAGATGCTGTCGCAAGACGCAGAGGAACCGGTATGGGCGGCGGTCACGACGAAAGAGAGCAGACCCTGAACCAGCTGTTAGTTGAAATGGATGGCTTTGGTGTCAACGAGGGTATCATCGTAATGGCAGCAACCAACCGTGTTGATATCCTTGACCCCGCAATTCTTCGTCCCGGCCGTTTTGACCGTAAGGTTACCGTTGGACGTCCAGATGTAAAGGGCAGAGAAGAAATCCTTCAGGTACATGCAAAAAACAAGCCTTTGGGTGATGATGTGGATTTAAAACAGGTTGCCCAGACAACTGCAGGCTTTACCGGAGCTGATCTGGAAAACCTGCTAAATGAAGCTGCAATCGGAGCTGCAAGAGATAACCGCAGCTATATTAACAGTGAAGACCTCAAGAGATCCTTTATAAAAGTCGGTATCGGTACCGAGAAGAAGAGTAAGGTAATCACCGATAAAGAAAAGCGGATTACGGCTTACCATGAAGCTGGTCATGCAATTCTGTTCCATAAGCTTCCTGATGTTGGTCCGGTATATACCATTTCTATCATTCCTACGGGTAATGGAGCTGCAGGTTTTACAATGCCTCTTCCTGAGAAGGATGAGATTTTCCATACCAAGGGCAGAATGAGGCAGGAGATTATCGTAGATCTTGGCGGAAGAGCTGCTGAAGAGCTGATCTTTGATGATATCACAACAGGAGCATCTCAGGATATCAAGGTTGCAACCAAGACAGCCAGAGCAATGATTACACGTTATGGCTTCTCTGATGCGGTCGGTATGGTTAATTATGAGGATGACGATGATGAGGTATTCATCGGTAGAGATTTAGCTCATACCAGAAGCTATAGCGAAAGCGTAGCAAACCGTATTGATGATGAGGTCCGCAAGATCATTGATGAGTGTTATTTAGAGGCGAAGCGTATCCTTCTTGAATATAAACATGTAATGGAATCCTGCGCAAACCTGCTGATGGAAAAAGAGCGCATTACCAGAGAAGAATTCGAAGCGTTATTTGAAGCATAATAGAGAGAAATTGTATAATAAGGGTGTCGAATTAAAAATGTATTTGTCGATTGTGCAAAATGACGGAAATTTAATTGAATATTTGTAATGTTTGTGCACACTTATTCGGGAACGCGTGATATACTATGCATGTAAACCCCAATACATTATATAGTTTTTGCTACACCCCCATAAGTAACAAAAATACCTTCTCCGAAAAAGGACAGTCCCATAACTGTCCTTTTTTACGTTGTTTATTCTATCTGTCAGCATTTGGGTATTTTCGTGATGGATGTAAGAGCTGATAAAGAAGTATCATAATTAATAGCTATTGATAGGTTTGATAAATAATAGAAAATATATCAATAAATGACATAATAGTAGTTTTAATGCCAACTAATCAGAGCAGATATATTCTTTCCAGGATGTGCGTATACTGAAAATTGATATAAGATATACGCAAGAATAAAACCGGGAAGGTAAATAAATTACCGGGCCGGTTTTCGTTTTTCTTCTTTATGGAAAGGAATACCACATGCTGATTGTTTATAATAATTTCTTAAAATATACATTTCTTTTCTTAACCGGCGGATTTGCCTATGGCGGTATCGAGATATTATCCCGTGGACGTTCCCATATTTCCATGCTGATTGCAGGCGGTATCTGCTTTGTTCTAATCGGACTTTTGAATGAAGTATTCCCCTGGGATATGGCTATTCTGAGCCAGATGGTCATCTCGGCAGGAATTGTCACAACCGTTGAATTCATCATTGGACTAATCGTAAATGTATGGATGAAGCTGAATGTATGGGATTATTCTAATAAGCCATATAACGTTATGGGACAGGTATGTCTTCTGTATACGAATATCTGGTTCTTTCTATCCTTGTTTGCAATCCTGCTGGATGATTATCTGCGTTACTATTTGCTGAAAGAAGAAAAGCCCAGATATAAGCTGTTTTAAGGAACAAGGACACAGTACTTGTCCAAAAGCTTAACCGGATGATAGGAAAGCTTGGAGGTACGAAGACCCTCATCACCGACATCCTCTTCACGGTTAATATATTTAATATCGAAGGAATTCATCATATCACTGGAAAACTCCTTGACAATCATCTGATAGGAGCCCTGATAATCACGGTTAGCCTTTTCTATATGACAATATAAGGTGTCATTAACTACTTCACCGATTGCCATGGATACAATCACACCGTCTACTTCAATAAAACCTCCCGGAAGCTTGAACTTTTCAAGATACTGCATCAGTTCCAGCGTCCTGCGTAATTCCTCCTGAGCAAGGGAGGCTTCTTTTCCGTGAGATTTCTCATAATCCTTAAGAAAATCAATCACCCTCTCTGCGTTTTGCGGAGTTATTCTCTGATAGGTATAATCAGGGTATAGCTTCTTAAATTTATTAATATGATTTCTCTGTCCGCTGTATCTGCGGCCGGCCATCTCAGCCAGGTCTTCTGCATTATACAAATAATCTGCCCAGTCACGGTTCGGTGTGCAGGGGGCCTTGCCATGATATTGATCCACCAGCACCGGGAGACATTCCTCAGGTACCGTACAGAACCAAAGAGGCAGGTTATTAGCACTGCAGTATTCTCTTAAGGAATCGATTGCCTTGGGTAAAGAACCTCCGCCGATGGGAATCGTAAAAGAGGTATGATCCATGAATTTAACTTTATAAAAAATCATATCGTCCTGTATGGTGAATTGTGTTTCGTAAAAATCACGCCACATATACATTGCACCGGCGGTATAATCACTGGTACGACTGGCTTTATATATAAAATATTCCGCTGCTTTTAATATACTATCAGCGTTAATAGGTTCGAATGTCAGCATAAAATCCTCCTAAAACATTGTAGAATGTGACAAAACTCACTATAGCACATGAACCGATATCTGTCCAGTTCGCTGAATGCTTATATAAAGCTTATATTTCCACAAGTGATATCTCTTTATCCAACAAGAAAACCCCGGTAAATAAAGAAAGTTTGAAATGCTTGAAAATAATAAAATCGGCAATGATAAAAAAAGCGAGTGGAATATTAAATTTTTCTAAACAGGGTAGCCTGTACTTTCCCTGTATGATAGAATGAAGATATTGATAAGCCATATTTAGAGGAGAAACAGAAATCATAATGAAAGTACTGCTTGTTGCATTGAATGCGAAATATATTCATTCGAATCTTGCTGTGTATAGTCTATTGTCTTATGCAGGTAAATATTCGGATCAGATAGAAGTAATGGAGCTGACAATCAATCATTCCGAAGAGGGCATTCTCAAGGAAATTTATAAGAAAAGAGCCGAGGTTGTCGCATTTTCCTGTTATATATGGAATATCAGTATGGTAAAGAGGATTTGCGGGGAGCTTAAGAAGGTGCAGCCGGGTGTAACCATATGGTTTGGCGGTCCGGAGGTTTCATATGATGCCGAAAAGTGCCTTCAGGAGTTAACTTACCTGGATGGCATTATGATTGGCGAAGGAGAACAGACATTTCTGGAGCTGATGGAGCACTACTGCGCTGGCAGCAGGAAGCTTGCAGATATTGCCGGACTGGCATATAAGGAAGCCGAAGCT
>DATMUM010000213.1:0-3810 GCA_035564175.1 Mobilitalea sp. | reverse complement strand
AATCGAGCGGATCTATAAATATTTTGATGAAATAAATGTAGATCCAATTGTATATCATTGGACATACAAAATGGATGAAATAAAAGATGAAAACGCAACAAGTATTTAACTATCAATTATTAATTATCTGATGTACTAGTTTCACAAGGAGGAAATCATGAGAAATATTAAATTGACAATCGAATATGATGGTAGCCGTTACAACGGTTGGCAGAGACTCGGTAAAGGAGAGACGGATAATACCATTGAGAATAAACTTTTAGAAGTAATTAAGAAGATGACGGGAGAAGAAATCGAGCTTAACTGCGGCAGCCGTACGGAAGCCGGTGTCCATGCATATGCCCAGATTGCTAACTTTAAGACGAATTCTTCCATGAAGCTTTATGAAATCAAGAACTATTTTAACCGCTACCTTCCGATGGATATAGCAGTAATTGAAGTGGAAGAAATGCCGGAACGCTTTCATGCCAGCCTGAATGCAAAGAGTAGAACCTATCTTTACCGGATTGCTATTGGGGATGTACCGAGTGTATTTGACCGCAAATATACCTATTACTGTTTCCATAAGCCCAATGTGGAGCTGATGAGGGAGGTTGCAAAGAAGCTGGTTGGGAAGCATGATTTTAAGGATTTCTCATCGGTGAAGAAGAACAAATCTACGGAAAAGGAAATCTATCAGA
This sequence comes from Mobilitalea sp., assembly GCA_035564175.1. Classification (GTDB taxonomy): domain Bacteria; phylum Bacillota; class Clostridia; order Lachnospirales; family Lachnospiraceae; genus Mobilitalea. The sequence goes on along the minus strand of DATMUM010000213.1, from coordinate 3,130 downwards.
TCGACATTTACCAGGATATGAAGGAGATACAGATCACGATAAAAGCCAATGATTTTCTTCATAATATGGCCCGGATGCTGGTAAGTACTTTGTTGGAAATCGGATTATGTACCCGCAACCCCGGGGACATCGATAAGATCTTGGATCCTGCTTCACCGGAAACAGGCAGTGCACCTGCAAGCGCCCAGGGAATGTTCCAGCAGGAAATTGAATATGAATAAGAGACATATAATTTTCCTAATAAAATACGTATAATAATCAAAGTATCCTGCTCTTTTTTGATGTGATATAATATGCTGGGCAAGGAGTACAAACCAAACAGAAGAATCAAAAACAATCAGATGCAAATCTGTGTGCAATAGTTTTAGGAGGTTAATATTTTGGCTAAAAAGATATTGTTTAATGACGGATGGTTATTTACAAAGAAAGAGGTAGGAACCCTGCCTCAAAGCCTGAAAAATCATGATATTCCATGGTCTGAGGTGGATATCCCTCATGACTGGCTGATCTATAATTCTAAGGATCTATATGAGACAAGCGAAGGCTGGTATAAAAAGAGCTTTACCATTGACGATATCTCTGACAGAGTAATCAGTATCTGTTTTGAGGGTGTATATATGAACTCTACGGTATATGTTAACGATGCAGTCGCCGGAGAATGGAAATATGGCTATTCTTCCTTTGAGTTTGACATTACCGGATTTCTGAGGACCGGCAGGAATGAAATCATGGTGAGGGTAGTATATCAGTCACCGAATTCTCGCTGGTATTCCGGCGCGGGAATTTATCGGAATGTATGGTTGAAAACCTCGTCCCCTTCCCATCTGGTTACCGATGGCACCTATCTTGCAACAAGAAAGGTTGATTTCGGCTGGCATGTGGAGCTTGGGACGGAAGCAATCAGCAATGCGCCTGTGGATGGTATGGTAAAGCACATCATCACCGATATGCAGGGTAATGAGATAGCCGTTTCCAAGAATGCAATCTGCATCGGGTATTCAATAGCTTACGACAAACAGGATATATTCGTTCAAAACCCTGATGTCTGGAGCATAGAAACACCTTCTCTTTATCAGTTAATAACCCAATTGGTCATCCATGGTGAAGTGGTGGATGAGGAAGTGCAGAAATTTGGTTTCAGAACAACTAGATTTGATACACAGGAGGGCTTTTTCTTAAATGACAAGCAGGTCAAGCTGCATGGTGCGAATATGCATCATGACCTTGGAGCCCTTGGGTCAGCAGTTAATAAGGCAGCACTCAGACGCCAGCTTATGATGTTAAAGGAAATGGGAGTAAACGCAATCCGTACCTCCCATAACATGCCCGCTGTAGAGCTGATGGAGCTGGCAGATGAGCTGGGAATTCTGATTGACTCGGAAGCTTTTGATATGTGGGAATTAAAGAAGACGGATTATGACTATGCCCGTTTCTTCAAGGAATGGTGTGCGAAGGACGTAGCCAGCTGGATCCGCAGGGATCGTAATCATCCGAGTATCATTCTGTGGAGTATCGGCAATGAAATTTATGATACGCACGCCAGTGAGAGAGGCCTTGAGATAACAAAGCTTCTGAAAGATCTTACATGAAGAAAAAGCATGTTTTGGCGTTGGCTGACTCAAATTCTGATGAATTTCTCTGAAACAACTAAATAGTTACATAAATTGGAACCATTTAAAGTCGAAATTGCTTCCCGGCAAGAAGACAAAGCTTATCTTCTGCTTACCTTTGACCGGCTCCAGCTTAAATTCCAGTTCTAAATAATCGTCAGAATGAGGGAATTCAGCAATCTGGTTCACACTTCCATTGTCATTACTAAAGTTTCTGCGTGCAACAGTTTGTTAGAATTGCAGTGACTGAATAGTCATCAATTCGTCAAATAAGGGGTTTACTACCTACAAGGGGAAACAAAAATGGAGCGGTTGATCGCTCCATTTTTGTTATACATTAACGTATATTAGCGCCGGGCAAAGAGATATTTTTGAGAGCATCTTCCGCGCAATCCTGGCATTTTGGCTCCAGGGAGATATCTCCCAAGGCAACAATACCAATCAGACGGTTGTTTTCAACGATAGGAAGTCTTCGAATCTGACGGTCACTCATTAATTTGGCAGCATCGTTAACATCCGTTTCCGGACTTGCGAATACGACCGATTCCGTCATGATATCACCGACTCTCTGGCTGGTTACGTCCTGACCGGAAGCAACACTTCTAAGAGCGATATCTCTGTCTGTAACAATACCAATCAGCTTGTCATCGGTACATACCGGGATAGATCCGCAATTATACTGTTTCATAAGCTGTGCAGCTCTTTCGATGGAATCATCTGATCTTAAGCTTGCTATATCCTGTGACATGATTTCTCTTACTCTCATACGATTACCCTCCATTCTTTAGCCATCCGCGGCTTTGTAAAGATGAAAAAAGCCACTTTCGTGGCTTTTATAATTTATGACAAGATGAATTAGCTTGCAAATTCATCTTGTTGTTATAATTTCTGCTTCCACCTTTACAATGATAGATTGCCCCCGGAGAGTGATTTTTATAAAAGCATAATTTGTAAATGTTCAGATTTTCAGATTTATAATGTAAGATAGCATGGAATAAAAATGAAATTATTAATCATCACATTGCTTGCAGTTGTGGGAATAAGGATTATATTTACAGTCGTCAAAATACTCCAATTTAGCATTCTTATAGGCACATGTTAATCGTTTGTTCGTCTTCCTATTATCACACCGACTTTCTGACGTTCAGGATTTGTCCGTAACAAACAGATTATTTAATAGATTCTTAGTCAGGCAACAGGTTCTTAGGCAAACGTGGAGCCGATCTTTTTGCGCTTTTTTATATTATATCTATTAGTATATAGTTCAAAATCGGTGTTATGCAGAGAATTTAAACTTTATCGATTATTGAGTTCTCTTTTATATAGAGAATGATATTTAAAGGTAAAAAAAACATAAAAAGCGGCAATGGCTGGATAAATAGTACATCAGATAATTAATAATTGATAGTTAAATACTTGTTGCGTTTTCATCTTTTATTTCATCCATTTTGTATGTCCAATGATATACAATTGGATCTACATTTATTTCATCAAAATATTTATAGATCCGCTCGATTAAT
>DATMUM010000212.1:0-43825 GCA_035564175.1 Mobilitalea sp. | reverse complement strand
ACCCGTCGGTTCATCCGCAAGAATTAATGATGGTTTTCTGGCAACGGCCCGGGCTATAGCAACCCTTTGCGCTTCACCCCAGGACAGATGATCCACCTTTGCTTTGATCTTATGCTCCAGTCCTACCTTTGTTAATGCTTGAATGGCTTCCGCCTTCATTTTACCCGGAGAAATTCCCAGAAAACGCATTCCGATCATGACATTCTCCAGAGCAGTTCTTTTTTCAATTAATTTAAATTCCTGGAAAACAGGTCCCATCTTCTTACGAAGTCTTCTGATTCGTCTCCCTTTACTGCGTTTCATCGATTGCCCGAGGACCGTGAGGGAGCCGGAGGACGGATATTCCATCCCCATTAACAGCTTCAGAAGACTTGTTTTTCCTGAGCCGCTGGGTCCTGTAATAAACACCAGCTCGCCAGGTTTAATCTCGATATTAACATCCTTTAAGGCCTGCGTACCATCCTGATATACTAATGAAACTCCCTTTGCCTCTATCATGGTAATAATTCTCCTTCTGCATCTTAAAACTGCGGTACAATGACAAAATTAAGCGTTTCGTCCTCACTCCATACTTCGTTGATGTCAAAATCAACAATCACCGCATCCCCTGTTATCCCCTTAAAATCAATCAATAGGGGACCGTTTTGGAAAAGCTCCTCAATGGATGCCTCCTCCAGCGGCATATCATAGAACGTACCCTTCTCAACCACATATTTGATTGCACTTTCCCCAGCGATCTCAAAGTGTCCGGTCAGAACCAGATGTTTTTCCGGAACCTCGATTACTACCTGATCCCCTTGAAAATGGAAGGCCGTTTGTGTAATGGAGGAATTCTCAGAAAGCACCTGGTTAAAGGTATCTTCCTTAAGGTAACCCTGGACGGTGAAGAAGCCATAATCCAAATTCAGGTCCGCCTCCGTAAAATATCCCGAACCGATAATACGGTTTAATTCCTTAACAATATCCGTAAAGAAGGACTTACAGTCCGTCCACATCTGCGTAATATTATCCAACTGCTCCTGATAATGTGTTCTATCCTCCTGAAGGGAAGCCAGATAATCCTCCTGTTTTTGCTGCAGCTGCTGTTTTGCGTCCAAATTCTTAAGCAGCTCATCTTTCTTCTGCTCTATCTGCACAGTTTTTGCAGAAAGCTGTTCTTTCTCCGCTTCTAATTCCTTTTTGCTTTTATCTAAGGTAGTAAGTAATTCATTTACGTTATGGGAAATATCCTTCATGATATTCAGACTTTTCAGAAACTCGGAAAGATTATCTTCCCGTAAAAGTATTTCCAGATAAGAGGCAGGCCCACCCCTCTGGTAGCTTACCATTACCTGCTTTAGCACCTCCAGCTGTACATCATATTCACCCTGTTTATTCTCAATCTGAGCTTCCAAATCCTTGGTCTGTGACTGCAGGGTCCGGATCTTTGTGCTAATAGTTGTTTCCTCCAATTCAAGGCCATCGATTTCCTGCTTAATGGAAAAGAGATCCGCCAGTACCTTTTTCTCTTCCTCCGATATTCCCTCCAGCTTATCTTCGATATCCGTTACCTTCTGGACTTCTCCGGAGGCTTTCGGAGGCGCTGTAAAAGCAACCAGCAGAAAGGCAATCATAATTACTGTCCTTCGTATCCCTTTTTTCCAGACGCTCATCCCAATTCCCCCTTTCCTTGCAGTAATATGCTTATCCAAAACCGATTATACCATTTATTGCATATTGTTTCCATACTGTAAAGGCTTTTATTGAAAATTATCCCTCATGTCCTGCGATACAGGATTCCTCTTCATGTAATAATATTGTTGAAATATGTTTTTCTCATATTGACAAACTTAGATTTGATGCATATAATCAGGTCATATCGAATAATATAGATATGAGGTGATGATATGATAAGCGACCATATAGAAAATGCAAAGGTATTTAAAGCCTTTTGCGATGAAAACCGGCTTCAGATTTTAGAACTGCTTCAAAGCGGTGAAAAGTGCGCATGCGTATTACTTGAAAAACTAAATATAGGACAGTCCACACTTTCACATCATATGAAAATTCTTGTTCAAAGTGGGATTGTTAATGCACGTAATGAAAGTAAGTGGACTTACTATTCAATCTCATTACAAGGATCACAAATCGCTGTAGATTTGCTGATTAAATTAACAGCTATTTGTAATGAAGATACAGAATATTGTCAATGTAAATAGGAGGTAAAAATATGGATAAGGAAGGCTGCTGCAATACTGAAGCTAATAGTAAAAAACAAAACATTCAAAAAATCATACCTCAATCAGTGAATATAAATAAAAGTACTAATAGTGGTGGCTGCTGCTGTGGTGATAATACATGCGGGGAGTAACCAATAACACAGTATAATCTGAAAGATCAGTGGATCACCGGTGAAATTAACACGAATGTGGGTATGATACCGCAAATCTCCACGAAACTGAGTGTTTTAGATATATTAGGTGCATGGAAGGTACGATGGGGCGTCGGTCGTATGAATTATAGAATAAATCCCGGTCTCTATGCGATCGGTACTCCGGATGAAAATTCGAACGTATTGGTAACTGCTAATTACAAATTAACTCTTGATATGCTTCGTAAGGAGCTTACAGGGCTGAATTTATGGATACTGGTACTTGATACAAATGGAATTAATGTCTGGTGTGCGGCAGGAAAAGGAACCTTTGGAACAAGAGAATTGATAAATCGCATTACCAAGTCAAAGCTTTCTGAAATTGTATCTCATAATACAATTATCCTCCCTCAATTAGGTGCACCTGGAGTAGTTGCCCATGAGGTCACAAAGAAAACTGGTTTTCAGATAAAATACGGACCGGTTAGAGCTTCGGATATTAATGCGTATATCAATGCTGGTCTTAAAGCGAACTCAAACATGAGAGAGGTCAAATTCACAACAAAGGATCGTCTGGTACTTACACCAATGGAAATCACCTCTTCATTAAAGCCTTCTATTTTCATTTTTGGTATGATGTTTCTAATCAACCTTATTGCTGTTAATAAATTTGGTATTATTGATTTTTATGGATATGTAGGTGCTTTGATGATAGGTTGTTTTCTGACTCCTGTTCTTCTTCCATGGATACCGGTCAAACCATTTGCACTAAAAGGTTGGATTTTAGGGTTGCTTTGGTCTGTATTCGTGGTAATTGTTAATGGATGGCCTGTTTCAGGTACCATTGAGTTACTAAGAGGATTGGCATATCTGCTTATACTACCTTCTGTATCAGCATATTTTGCTATGAATTTTACCGGATCATCTACCTATACCTCATACTCAGGAGTATTGAAAGAAATGAAAACAGCGATACCAATTTTAATTATAACAATAAGCTTAGGAACCATTTTGCTGCTTATAAATTCTTTTGTTAAGCTTTAAGGAGGTCTGTCATGAAGCATAAATATCTTAAAAATGTCGTTACACTTAAGCTTTACACAGAAAAATGTACAGGTTGCGGTACTTGCACGGATGTTTGTCCCCATGATGTATTTGAAATGGTGAATAAAAAAGTAGTTATAATAAACAGGGATTCTTGTATTGAATGTGGTGCCTGTGTTAAAAACTGTCCGTTCCATGCGCTTGAAGTAAACCCTGGCGTTGGTTGTGCTAGTGCTATTATTAGAGGGTGGTTAACCGGCAGTGAGCCCAGTTGCGATTGCTCCGATAATAGTAGCGGATGTTGTTAAAAGCGTAAGAATAATATAAATTTTCCAATGAACCGAAAGGAGATCAATGTTCATGTTGCCAAAAGTAGCGTTTATCTGTGTTCATAATTCATGTCGAAGTCAAATTGCCGAAGCTCTTGGAAAATACTATGGTTCAGAGATTTTTGATAGTTACTCGGCAGGAACTGAAACAAAACCACAAATTAATCAGGATGCAGTGAGGCTGATGAAAAAGCTTTACAATATAGATATGGAAGCTACTCAGCATTCTAAACTTCTGAATGAAATTCCACCTGTTGATATAGTAATCACAATGGGGTGTAATGTAAATTGTCCATTCTTGCCCTGCAAAGAAAGATACGACTGGGGACTTGATGATCCCACCGGAAAAAGTGATGATGAATTTCAATTGATAATTGAGAAGATAAAGGAAGACATATTCACTTTGATAGAAAGACTTAAAAAAGTTTACATCATTTAAAAATTACATACTTTTATGTCAATCATTTGCAAACTTTTATGTCAACGGACATTTGCCTTGGCAAACTCTCGTGCCAAACGCTAATTTATATAAAATAATAAAAGCATCCGGAAATGAACCGCCCCCTGTCAAGTTGATCTGGAGCGGTTCATTTTTCCGAATGCTTTTTTATTTTATACTTTATGAATTTTATGCTTTTCTAATCACTGCATCTATACAGGGGCTCACCAGATCCTGAAAATACTGGTCCATCTGGGCTGAAGTATAAGACATTTTATTATTCAGCCACCATTTTAACAAACTGATTAAAGTACTGGTTATGTGATTCGTAAGTATCACAACAGGGATTTTGGGCTCTATTCCTTTGGGGAGCTTTCGACACTCTATTCATATTACATTAACAAAAAGGAGGGTTTGATATGAATAAGAAAAGAATGATTCAAATTACTGTCACATTGGGAGTAATCATCCTTATAGTTATATTGCTCCATCTGCTTGGAAGCAGTATGATTACAATGCTTAAGCATCACATAGGGTTATAATGAAGACCCTGAATATTAGTTAAGCCTTATTTGCTGCTAAAATGTACTTATCTATATAATAAAATAAAAGCAGGAAAATGGAAGCACCCATATATCATATGGTCTCGCATTCCTTTTCCTGCTTTTCATTAATTTATATGAGATTTTATTTTTGATTTGAGTATATAAAGTACTCTGTGAACAAAACAGATACCACATAAAGATTATATGATTACTCAAAATAGCACTTATGGTAGCTGTTATACCCGTAAGATATTATGACCTTCGAATATATTAAATAACTTGAAGTTATTGATTAAATAAACAGGTTCACATTGGAATCCTCTGCTTCTCCCAGGTAGTAGCCAACGCCGCCTATCTTCACACCATTAATCAACTCTTCCTTTTTGAGACCCATAACATCCATGGACATCTGGCAGGCAACAATTTCAATACCACTCTCAATAGCTGCTTGGATTAATTCCTCCAGGGAAGAGATATTCTTATTCTTCATGACCATGCGGATCATCTTGCCGCCCATACCCATCATACTCATCTTGGAGAGCTTCAGTTTTTTACTTCCTCTAGGCATCATCATGCCGAACATATTGCCCATCATGTCCTTCTTAACCTTTACTTTCTCTGGTTTTCTGAGGATGTTCAAACCCCAGAAGGTGAAGAACATTGTTACCTTCTTACCCATGGAAGCTGCACCGTTGGCAATGATGAAGGATGCGATGGCTTTATCCAGGTCGCCGCTGAATACAACCATGGTTTTGTTGTCCTTGGTTTCTGCCGGAAGGCTGCACTGATTGACAAGCTCTTTATTTAGCGTATTCTTCTTAATAAACGCTGTAATATTACCTCCCTGCTTCGTAAGATCCAGCAATTCATTATTGGTTCTCTTACACCATGCCTTTATATCCTCATAAAAGCCAGGATCGGATGCTGCTACCTTCAGGATTTGGCCATCCTTCAGATCGGTCATGGAGGCTTTTACCTGCATCAGAGGTCCAGGGCAACAGAGTCCGCAGGCATCCAGGCTCTTATCAAACACTCCGGTCTGCTTTTCTTCCTTAATTGCCTGGGTGTCAGGATCAATCACAATACGCTTTTCAATAGAAGCTACTTTAAGCTCTGCCATATTCTTATTCTCCATTTGGGGATCGAATTTTAGAGCGGAAGCTGATTTATATCCGCCGGTAACATTGATTACCTTGAAGCCATGCTGGGTTAAGATACGATCTGCGACATATCCGCGTAAACCAACTTGGCAGTATTCTACTATTGTCTTATTCGGATCCAGCTCAGATAATCTTGCTCTCAGGCTGTCGACCGGAATATTCTTTGCCCCTTCCACATGGCCATTCTTATATTCCTCATCGCTGCGGACATCGATCAGAACATAATCCTCCGGGTTCATTTCCTTTACTTCATTCCAGGTTGCCACGTGGGTTCTTCCTTCCAGAACGTTCTGTGCAACAAAGCCTGCCATATTCACAGGATCCTTTGCTGAGGAGAACGGAGGAGCATAGGACAGTTCCAGCTCGGTCAGGTCTTCCACTGTACCGCCAAGACGAATGACAGTTGCAATTACATCAATTCTCTTATCCACACCATCGTAGCCGACGCCCTGTGCACCGAGAATCTTGCCTTCTTCATGAAAGATTAACTTCAAAGTCATCGGTACTGAACCGGGATAATAAGAGGCATGGGATACCGGATGAACAAAGATGGTCTTATAATTCATCCCTGCTCTTTGCAAGGTTCTTTCGTTTGCGCCGGTGCTTGCTGCTGTTAATCCAAATACCTTAATAATGGAGGTTCCCTGGGAGCCTTTAAAACTGCTGTTCAGACCGGCAACATTATCTGCTGCAATTCGGCCCTGCTTATTCGCAGGTCCCGCAAGCGGAATCGCAGTTTTTTGCTTCGTCACGAAATCCACAACTTCAATTGCATCACCAACTGCGTAAATACCTTCTTTGTTGGTCTGCATCTTATCATTTACAAGGATATGACCTCTTGGCCCGAATTCCAGTCCGCTGTCTTTAAGAAATGTCGTATCAGGTGCTACGCCGATTGCCAGAATGATGATATCTGCAGTCAGTTTTTTATCACTGTTTAATGTGACCTCCACCTGGTTTCCGGTCTCAGCAAAGGATTTCACTCCGTCACCCAGTATAAGATCGACACCATTCTCTACCATTTCTTTTTCCGGAATTACAACAACATCGGAGTCAAAGGGAGCCAGGATATGGGGAGCAGCTTCCACAAGAGTTACGCTTAAGCCTCTATCTCTTAAGTTCTCTGCCATCTCAACGCCTACGAAGCCACCGCCGATGACTACAGCACTTGCAACACCCTTCTTATCCACATAAGCTTTAATCTTATCCGTATCCGGGATATTACGAAGTGTAAAAATCTTCTCGCTGCCAATACCAGGAATGTTCGGTCTTAATGCCTTGGCTCCGGGGGACAGAATTAAGTAATCAAAGCTTTCTTCATAAACACCCTTAGTCTTACTGTTAACCGTTACCGTCTTCTTGTCAGTATCCACTTTGATTACATCACTGTTATTTCTTACATCAATATTAAACCGTGCATTCATTCCTTGCGGTGTCTGAACTAAAAGCTTGCTTCTATCCTTTATGCTTTCTCCGATATAATAAGGGAGTCCGCAGTTAGCAAAGGAGATGTACTCATCTCGCTCAAACATGATGATTTCAGCAGTTTCATCCAATCTTCTTAGTCTGGCTGCAGCAGAAGCTCCTCCTGCTACTCCACCTACGATTAATACCTTTTTACTCATATAATAATCCTCCATTCTGTGCGAAGAATTTTTCCTCCATTCTGTGCGAAGAATTTTTCCTTCATTCCTTTTCACCGGTTGTTATTTATCCTGAAATAAAGCATTCATCAGTGCTTCTACTTTGTCATTGCAAACCTGATAGTATATTTCGAGCCCATTTCTTCTACCTTCGATAATTCCTGCCATCCTAAGTTTCTGGAGATGCTGCGAAATGGTTGACTGTGGTGCGCGAAGACAATTCTGCATGTAGGAAACGTTACATTCCCCTTTTTTTAATAGCCCGTTAACAATGCAAAGCCTCACCGGATGCGCAAGGGTCTTCAACAGCTCCGCTGTTTCGTTATACTGTTCATAGTTGCTATCCATGCTGTTCCTTCTTTCTAATCATTATGTGCTTTTTGTAATAAAATAATTTTTATATTATTATATTCAAATATTACGATATATAGATATAAAAGTCAAGATTTTATTGTTATTTTTTAAACAAAGTTGGTGATATAATTACAAAGCAGATTTGAACTCGTTGTTCCTGGGCCAATCTGTTTTGGCATAACGGTTTTGGCATAATATTACAGATTCGGTTGAAATATCATCAGACAAATGATATAATTGTACAAGCAAATAGTATCCCGTCTTTGGATTGGAGGTTGAAAATGAAAGTATTGATTGTTGATGACAGTCAACTCAATTTATCAATTGTAAAATCTTACCTCGAGACAATTCCAGATATTACCGATATTATTTTATGTCATGCGTCGAAAGAAACCAAGACTTTGATCGATGATAATCAAATCGATATTTTGATTCTGGATATTGTCATGCCTGAGTTCACCGGGCTGGATATCTTAGCTCTACTGAGATCCGATTCGAAGTACGATGATCTGCCAATCATTATGCTAACCTCTTTGGATGATCTGGAAAGCTATAAGAATTGTTTTGAGCTTGGCGCTTTCGATTATATTAATAAGCCAATTAATATCATAGAATTGAATGCACGCCTGAAAGTCGCTATTGAATGGAAGAACAATGCCAATCATCTTAAATCCCTCATCGAGGTTACGAAAAAGCAAAATGAAGCTCTGAAGGAAATCAATGCTCAGCTGACGGAAGCAAAGTTCAATCTTGTACAGTCGGAGAAAATGGCTGCCATCGGACAACTCGCTGCCGGTATTGCCCATGAAATCAATAACCCGATGGGTTTTATCAACAGTAACATTGATATCCTTCATAAGTATTATCTGCGTATTGCTGATTTCTTATTATTTATTACAGAAATTACGCAAAAGGAAAAAGTAGTCACCAATCCCGCTACCCATGAATTGGCTGATGAGATCCTGATGAAATACAAAGCTTTGAAGCTTGATCTGATCTTAAGTGAGTTGGATGGGATATTCATCGACTCAACCACCGGTATACAAAGAGTGACCGATATTGTCCAGTCTCTTCGCGTATTTACCCGATCTTCTGCCGATGATGAAAAGGATACGAATGTACTGCTTGATCTCATACAACAGGTAATTCTGATTACCAGAAATGAAGTTAAATTTATCGCCAAAGTTGAGCTGGATATTCCTGATGATATTATAATTTACTGTAACCGGGTTCAAATCTGCCAGGTGTTTGTGAATATTCTTCTGAATGCCGCTCAGGCGATCGCTTCCGAAAACCGTAAGAGTTATGGATTAATTAAGATTACCGCAAAGAAGGCGAATCAGATGGTTGCCATTCGTTTTAAGGATGACGGTCCCGGTATACCGGAGGAATATCGTTCTAAAATATTTGAACCATTTTTCACAACAAAAGAAATTGGCCAAGGTACAGGCCTTGGGCTTAGTATTTCATATGATATCATAGTAAATAAGCATAAGGGCAGCATTGAAGTCGGGAGTGAAATCGGCAAAGGAACAACATTTACTATTACCTTACCAATCGTAACCACAGATTAGGAACAAAAAGTCAACCCTAAGAGAATATACTTAAGTGAATTAATGATTTACTAATTAAGAAAAAGACCGGAATTCTGCACATAACGGTAATGAAATCCAGAGTTTTGGTAAAAACTTAACTATAATATGTTCACATGAATGAAAGGATGAAGGGGTATGAAGAGGATTTTAGTAGTAGATGACGAGGTTCAGATTTTGAAAGCTCTATCGAGAATGTTTTTGGAAACGGATTATGAAATCTTCACTGCGGAAAATGGCATGGATGCTTTGAAGCTGATTGAATCCACTGAAATAGATATGGTCATCAGCGACATGCGCATGCCGATACTCGATGGATATCAGCTTTTAAGCATCGTAAAAGAAAAGTACCCTAAGATAATCCGAATCATACTAAGCGGATATGCAGAAGAAAAGCCTATGTTCAAGGCACTTTTGCATAATGTTGCGAAGCTCTATGTATTTAAACCTTGGAATAATAATGAATTTCTGCAAAACATCCAGAAGCTGTTTGCTCACGATACGGTATTAAATTCACAAGATTTGCTGGATATGATTGACGACATGGGATGTACCTCCACGATTCCCACGAACTGTGAAAAAATGATTTCGCTGATTGAAGCTGAAGATATTGATGTATTAATTTCGGTAATTGAGCAAGATCCGGATATCTCCGAATTATTGATTCAGGTTGCAAAATCAGCAATCTATGGTGTAATGCCAAATACGGTGAAGCAAGCTGCCATTTACATTGGACTTCATAATCTGAAATGCTTCATGCATTGGGCCTGTATTGCTTCTGCTACGAAGCAGACCGATGATATTGAGAAGCACCCGGAGCTTCTATGGAAGCATGCTTATTTAACAAACCGGATTCTTCTGTTCTTCTATGAAGCTTTTCTTCACAAACAGCCACCGGATTCAGCCATGTTTGCCGGGCTGATGCATAATGTCGGTCTGATTATACTGTCAAGAAGCCTGCAAAAGAACGGAAGCCTGAAGCAGCCCAATCTAACTGCCAATGATTATATCACGCTGGAAAATGGTGAATATCAATTGAACCATCAGGAAATCGGGGCCCATTTCCTTAATTTATGGGATATCCCTTTCCCGATGTATGAGGTTGCTTTATATCATCACAGACCTCTGGATCAATATATCGTTAACCATGAGCTGGTCTCTGCAGTTCATATTGCACAAGCGTATGCATGGAAGGCTTTGCAGGGTACCAATCATGCACCGGTACTTCCGGAGGTCTTCGAAAGTCTGGGTATAACCTCGGAGGACTTCGAAAAAAAGCTGTCCAGATATTTAAAATAATAAGATAATAATTAAGGCTTTCTGCCATATCTGATTACTCCTCTTGAATGAACTGATGAAGCATAATCAGTTACTGCTTAGGGAGCATGTCGATCTGCAGAAAGCCTTTTTCTCTATTAATCTATATAAATCTATATAAATATTAAGTTATGGCATCAGATATTTACCAACGATCCGCTCCGTTGCAGAACCTCCAAATAACAATCTGTTATCCGTATATTCCAGCTTTACTGAATTATATGTGATATCGGAGCCACCCTGTTCTATTGTAATCGGACTGCCACCCCACATGCTGTGACTTTTCATATAGTAACCAAAGGCACTATTACCGGAGCCTGTTGCCGGATCTTCCAGATATCCGAACTTTGGTGCAAATACTCTGGTATGTGCATAACAATCCTTTTGGTCAGTTTCCATTGTAAAGATTAATATGATATCTATGACATTCTCCAGGCAGAATTGCTTCAGACTCTGCTCCTTCGGGTATATAATTGTTAACTCCCCCAGAGAAGTTATCGGAACAATCAAAGTATTTAAACCAGCATTCACCAGTTCAATCGGATATTGAACCGATATCTGAGCTTCCTCAACACCTAGATGTTTTGCAATTTGTTCCCTGCTTATACTGCAGCTATGGTAAACAGGCACCGGAGCTGTTATATAAACTGCATCCTGTTCCGCAATTTTATTATATACTGTCATGGCACCCTTTTTAACAGTATGTATCATGATTTCCTTTTCTTCTGATAAATCTGGTGTGCCTTTAATAAGGCTGTACATACAGGCAATAGTTCCATGTCCGCAAAAATCCACCTCGCATTCGGATGAGTAATAGGCTAAGCCATAATGCTTCCTTCCAACATTCCTGCAATAGATGACTTCTGACACAAAACCCTTATGCTGTCTTGCAATTTCCTGCATTTCCTGCTCAGTCAGACTTTGTGAATCCTTTAAATAAATACAGGCTGCCGGGTTACCACTGGATTTGCCGGAGGTAAATGTATCAATTTTATGATATGGGTATTCGTTCATAATAACCTCCCCCTTCCTTTTTAATCACAATAAGCAATTGCGAAACAATATAGTTTTTGCAATTGTAAACACAGTAGATACTATTCCTCCGCTCCAACGCTTTCTTTGGGCTTAGCTTCCGCTCCGGAACAGTATCTACTGTGTATACAATATTAAAGTTTAAGAGTTTCGCTATTACCTAATTAATAACAGTGGAATATTGTGTTATATTTTACAGCGGTAAACGTCAATTCGTCAATATCTGATTTGGTTTCCTTCCGCATGTTGCGTATATTTCAGAGAGGATATACTAACATATAACTTTTCTAATAACAACTGCCGGTTATATAAAATTGTTATCATAATTATACAGCACTGTAATTATAATAATTTTAACGAGAATAATTTCTTTTTTGCCACAGTTAAATGGTGGAAGGGAGATAAAAATGAAGGAATACTATAATATCACTTTAGGGCAGACAAACTGTTATCTATTACCCGTGGAAGAGGGTTATCTATTAATTGATTGCGGCAGAGCCGGTGATGAGCACGCCCTGATATCCCGGCTGAAACGATTAGGTATTTCATTATCATCAATCAAATATCTCTTTTTAACACATCACCATGGTGATCACAGCGGATTACTCCATTTTCTTATCACGAAAAATCCCGACCTTCGTGTCATACTGAGCCGATCCTGTGCTGAATATCTGGAAAACGGCCAGAATCATACCCCTCCCGAAGAGCAATATGCCAATGATTCTATTTTTCATGCTTTCAAATTCTTAGACAAAGTCGGATTAAAGCTGCCAAAGACCTTTCCACCATATAAAATACGCAGCAATGATATCATAATTGAAGAGGATTTCTGCAGCCTGCTTCCGATTAAAGGAAAGGATTTGCTGGTTCTGTCAACTCCGGGTCATACGGATGACAGTATCACCTTAATACAGAGGGAGGATGCGTTTGTTGGAGATACCGCACGGAATGTGCTTCAATTTATCGGTTCCCCTTATGAGCCAATCATTCTATATAATCATGATGCATGCTATGACAGTTGGAAAAAAATTATAACACTCGGGATCAAATACATACATCCCTCCCATGGCAATACCTTTCCTGCAAAACAATTAGAAACGAAGCTTTATGAAAAGTATTCTGTTGGATGATTATCGGGTTCGTGTGCACCATCTTCAGGACATTCTATTTACGAGGTTGCTTCTTCCAAATTAGTAAGGTATCGCATAGCTTCTTCCTCCGTTGTTCCACACATTTCCTCTGAAGGCTTCAGGCTGGAACAGACACCGGGACGAAGCGGGGAGCCGAATAATTTACACAAGTTATCTTCAGTAAGCTGGATACACCTGGCCCCTGCCGGTTTTCCCTTCGGCATACCGGGGATTGGTGAGGATATGGAGGGAGCAATACAACAGGCACCGCACCCCATCCTGCATTCCAACCGCTTTTCTTGTTCCTTATTCATTAGAGCCAGCCAGCTTCCTTTCCTGCTCCACTGCAGCCTGGGCAAGCAAATTCAGATAATTCCAGGGTCTGTTGAAATGAGGCTGGAAGAAGAAATCAACATATGCCAGATCCTCAATTGTCATCTTATTCTGAATTGCAAGGGATAAGGTATTCGCTGATTGGGTGATATCATACTTTGACATTACCTGTCCGCCAACGATACGGTTTGTGTCAACCTCATATACCAGCTGCATCAGAACCTCCTGGGTGGTAGGCATGAATTCCGGACGATAATTATCCTTCAGAATTACCGAACGGACCTTTAAGCCAAAGAATGGAGCACTTCCCACGGTAACTCCGGTGGAGCCAATATTATATCCGAATAAATGCAATCCGGAAGTTGACTGAGTCCCTCGATATGCCACCTTCGGCTCCTTGATATTCTTACCAATCAGCATTCCCATACGGACTGCATTGGTTGCCAAAGGAATATAAGCCTGGCCGCCATTCGGGTTATAATGAACTGCACAGCTGTCACCAGCAGCATAAATATCCGGATTGCTGGTTCTCATATACTCATCCACGACGATTGCACCGTTTGGCAGCATCTCAACTTTTCCCTTGAGGAGCTCATTATTCGGACGAAAACCGACGCATAGGATAACGAGATCCGCGGTAAATTCACCACTGGCAGTGATAACTGCCTTCACATTGCCTTGTTCGTCGGCCTGGAAGCTGCTTACATTCTGATTAAGGGCTAAGGTTATTCCTCTGTCTCTTAAATCCTGTTCCAGCACATCCGTAAATTCTTTATCCAAATATTTATTAAGAATACGATCCAAGCCATCAATCAGTATAACCTCTTTACCGGATTCACGGAAGGCTTCCACAAGCTCAATTCCAATGTATCCGCCTCCGACAATTACAACCTTTTTCGAATCTTGGGCCTTTTTGATAATTTCCTTCGCCTGGTCGTAGTTTTTACAAAGGAGTATATTCTTACTGTCTATTCCGGGAATCGGAGGAATGATAGGCCAGGATCCTGTAGTATTAATTAGCTTGTCATAGCTTACTTCGATTTCTTCTCCTGTTACCAAGTTCTCTGCTATCACCTTTTTAGCCTCAGTATCGATACTTTTTACATTATGTTTTATTTTAATGGCTGCGCCCATCCCCTTTAATTCATCAGGACTGGAATAGAATAACCCTGCTGCATCCTTAACAACACCACCAACATATAAGGCAATACCGCAGGATAAAAATGAGATATTGTCGTTCCGTTCAAAAACAGTAACTTCTGTATCCGGATATTCTCTTATAATCGTTTTAACAGCACTGGTTCCTGCATGTGTACATCCAATTACAACTACTTTCATTGTATTTCCTCCAATCATACTATAAAATTGTCGTTTCATTTCCTTAATAAATCTATTTAATCCTATTTTATAAAACTAATAATAGTAATCGTTATTATAAACAGATTATACAATATTTATTTATGAAAAGAAAGAGTAAAATTAGATTAATAATAATTTTTTATGGTCAAACCATTCACTGAAATAAGTAGCACCAAGAATCAGTAATCCACCGATGATCTGAAGAATTGTCATCCTGACACCCAAGATCAAAAACGATAGAAAAATGCAGAAATCGGATCAATAATCTTCTGGGTCATAAGAATGTATGGTAATAACACGATTCCGATTAAATCGTTTTTCCCTGATTCACCGCCATTGCTGACTATGCAGAACATCCCTGCTACTGCTCCCAGGATGCAGAGGAGCTTAACAACGGTTAATCTTTCTTTCAGTAAAAGTGGCGACAGCAGCAACTGACCTGAGGATAAATTAATATTTTTCACAAATAGGCCGATGCTTCCGAAGATCAGCATAGCCAGGATAAAAATCGCTTTTGTACTTTTCATGTTCTTATCCGGAGTCATAATACTAGTATTGCAACTTTTCCTTTCTTGCTTTTCTCTTTTTCCTGCCATGCCTGATCAACACCACGTTAAGCAGAATAAACAGAGCTAATATCGAAGGCAACAGGATATATACCGTAAGTGCTATATGGCTCGGTTTGCTTAGAATCGCAATGATATTCTTATTATTATCTACTACCTTCCTGCCCTCGGGTGCCTGATATCTGACAGGTACCTTCGGTACACCATCGACTTTATCAAAGGATTGCAGATACTGAACCATCGCATACCACTCCTTCAATTCCCGGTTCATTCCATCCACCTTATCATAAATAATGTAATCCTCGAAGTTAGTGATTGTATCTCCATTCTTATTCTTTGGAACAATTGACATCAGTCCATAGGATTTCTCTCCAACGATGGATAACATCTGGGCGGAATATAATCCGCAGACAACTCTGTACAATTTGGAGTCGTCAATTTTCTCTGCAGACCCATCCTCCTTCGTTAAAGTAACCTTCGTTACTTTGTTAAAGATAAAACGGTTGGGATTAAAAGTAAAATTAACCCCTGACATAAAGAGCTGTGCATCACCCATTAACGGAGCTATGGAAGCATCAACTTCACAAGCCGTTTTAAGTTCTTTACCTGTCAAATATACGGATATCAACGGGTATCCGGGCATTTGATCGGCTCCGATACCTAAGGAGCTGATACTGAAGGCATCTGCCACAGTGATATCTCCGGTAAAAATCGTGCCTCTGATCGTACCGCAGGGTACAATCGCTGCGGCTACCGGTTCATAATCAGCGCCTTCTGCTTTTTTCACAGCATAGATATAAGCATCACTGATCAGATTGCCAATGGTTGCTTCCGCGTGATGGGATGAAATATCACCGGGAGTCTGGAATTGTATATCAGAGGTTGCTACAACCTCATCATAGTTTAAGCCGAACTTGTCAAAGTATTTTTGCTGTACCAGTTCTTTGAACGATGCTACCTTTTGACTAATCGCATTATCTTCCACAAAGCTGTCATTGATCTGAACTAACTCATAATTATCCAGATCCCAGGTATTATTATCATTCAAAGCAAGATCGATAACACCCAAATTCCTGCCGTAATCTCCGCAGGAGCCTATGATCGTATTACCTACAACGATTGGTTTCTGAAGTTCCGTATGGGAATGTCCGCTTATGATGACATTAATCTCCGGAACCTCCTTCGCGAGAATCTCATCTTCTGAGGAAGCTTTCTCCTTATTGGTTCCTGAGTGGGACAGGCATACGATCAGATCTACGTTTTCCTTATCTTTCAGTATTTTCACTACCCGTTTTGCTGACTCAACCGCATTCGCAAAGGTAACCTCTGCCATGGGAGCAGTAGATACGGCCTCCTCGCCCATGACACCGAAGATACCGATCTTATAGCCGTTTCGCTCAATAATGGTATAATCTTTAAAGCCATAATCTTCGATTGCTTGTTTTAATTGAGATAGGGATTCGGTCAGATTGCCTGCCTCATCCGTCGGGAAAGTCATATTGGACTGAACAATCTGCGGCAGCTTCTCACCACTTGTTAGTGCTGCTCTAAGACTTCCGGTCAAGCCCTGCGGGCGATAATCAAATTCATGATTTCCAAGGGTAACGACGTCATATCCCATTGCTCCGAGCATCCTAAGTTCCGGAGCATCTGTCTGGAAAATCGTCTGGAAGGGTGTGCCCATGGAGAAATCTCCGGCATCCACCAATATCGTATTGGGCTTCTTTTCTTTCTGCTCCTTTATAGCCGTCATTAATCTTGCATAACCGCCTACACTGATCGCATTGCCATTCTCCAGGGTTTTCAAAGGTAGCAGATAATCATGCAGATCATGCGTAAATAGTATCGTAAGTGAATTCTCCTGCTCCGCGGCTAAAGCCTTAGGAATACTGACCGACTGCAATAATAAAGCAACACTGATAAAAAACAGAAATGAATATTTTAATATTTTCTTCATAATTAAATCTCCGACCCCATCATTGATATAAATAATTACAAACAGCTTTCTCCTGCTTTATAAGCATAAAACATTTTCTATGATTTGTATACCGCTATTATCCAATTAATTCCATTCTTATTTTAAAGCTGATATTTCTGGTAGTCTCCATCTGATCAAATTGTATCTCATAGCTGGACAAATCCTCATGTACACCTAAGATGGTGCCTGTACCAAAGACACTGTGACGGATGCGATCATTTATTTTCAGTCTCTGGTTGTTACCTCCCAGCTTTCTCTCATTCTGTTCGATATAGAAGCTTGCATCACCCATGAGGCGGTCCTCTAGTTCAACCATATAGTTGAGATAGTTCTTCTCCACATTAAAGATAAAGCGGGAAGGATAGCGGTAAGAACCGTCAAAGTTAACACCTTCCGCATCGCTTAAAAATAACGCATTCTCAGCTCTGGTATAGGCTACATAGGCCAGTCTGCGTTCCTCTTCCATCTTCTCTTCAGTATCCACATGCTTGCTCGGAAAAATACCTTCATTCAATCCACATACGAAAACAAAGGGAAATTCCAGACCTTTCGCATTATGAATCGTCATCATCTGAACCGCATCGATAGATTCCTTCTGATCCAGATTTGTATATAAGGAGATCCGGTCCAGATAATCAGATAGAGAACACTCTTCTCCTGCATCTCTCTCATATTCATAAATGGACTGCTTCAGCTCTGCCAGGTTATCCAGACGATCCTGCTCTCCATTGGTCCGTAATAAAGCCTCGTACCCACTGTCATTCAAGACTGCGGTCAGAAGCTCTGACAGCTTCATTTTCTCATATAATGCATGGTATTTTTCAACTAAGGCCAGGAATGCCTTTGCCTGGGTCTTATAAAATATCTCATTCTCTATATTAGCCTGTAAAGCTTGATAAAGTGTACAGTTATTCTGATCCGCATAATCCTTTAGGAAGGCAATTCGTTTTTCACCGACATTTCTTTTAGGAAGGTTCACAATCCGCAGAAAGGAGATGTCATCCCCATTGGCAACCATACGCAGATAACAAAGCACATCTTTGATTTCTTTTCTCTTATAGAATTCAATGCCGCTATAAATCGTATACTGTATTCCCTGCTTGATGAACACCTCTTCAAAGCCTCTGGATATAAAATGTGACCGGTAAAGAATAACCATATCCCGCAATTTTCTGCCCGCTTCCTGAAGAGTTTTAATTTGGGTGGCAATCCACTGTGATTCCTGTTCGGTTGTCTTATTATGGTTAAAAATAACTGGAATATCGATCTGATTCATCGGAATCAGGTTCTTCTCGATACGCTTCTTATTCTTTCGGATCAGGGAATTCGAGGCATTGACGATATTCGGGGTTGACCGGTAATTCTTGTCCATGATGATGGTCTTGGAGGAGGGATATTCCTTATCAAAATTCAGAATATAGTCTACTCTTGCTCCTCGCCAAGAATAGATTGTCTGGTCCGGATCACCTACGATGAACAGATTATGGTGATAATCACTTAGTATCTGTGCCAGCCGGTATTGTCTGACATTCACATCCTGGAATTCATCCACCATCACATACTGCAGGCGGTTCTGCCATTTCAAGCGGATATCCTCATGAGTTTCAAGGATATAAAGGGTAAAGTTTATCAAGTCATCAAAGTCCAGCGCATAGCATTTCTTCTGTTCATATAAGTAGCGGTAAAAAATTGCATCCTGCTGATTCTTTGCATTTTTAAATTTATTCTTCAGATCTTCGATGTCGGTATTCAGGATATCCAGCAGGTATGGCTCTTTGTTCTTACGTTCCGTAAACATGTCAAGTAAGATATGGAAGGTAAAATTCTTGGAATTCAGACCCATATCTTCAAATATGGTATGTAATATGGAATTCTGATCTTCCGTATCTAATATGATAAAATTCTTCGGATAGCTTAATACATGAATGTCTTCCTTCAGCTCCTGAACGCAGAAGCCATGGAAGGTGCTGATATAACCGGTATCATTATCACCGATCATGGTGCGAATCCTTTTCTTCATCTCATTCGCAGCCTTATTCGTGAAGGTTACGCACAGAATATTGGAGGTGGAAATACCAAGTTCATTCACCAGATAGGCAAACCTGTGGGTCAGAGCCCTTGTTTTACCGGAACCTGCTCCAGCTATTACCCTGACATAGCCTTCCGTTGTTGTTACGGCAAGCCTCTGCTCTTCATTTAATCCATCCAGCATATTGTACATGTCCTATTCCTCCCGTTCCATTTTAGCCCATTCTACCATACATACGTTCGTCCAGCAAGGTAAAATATCTTGGACCGGGTATTGTGAAATTTATTCTTGACATAGTAAACATTAGGTAGTATCATACGTTATATAGTTAGTTACTCAAGTAATTAACCAGTTAACAGAAAGGATATGATCAAAGCATGGAACTTAATCTTAACAGCGAAAAGGCTATCTTCCTGCAAATTGCGGAAGGGATCGAGGATGCCATATTATCGGGAGCATTCGAAGAAGAGAGCCAGATTCCATCGATCACTGAATTCTCTGTCAATTATAAGATTAATCCGGCCACAGCTCTGAAAGGAATTAATTTATTAGTAGACAGTGGTGTCGTGTATAAGAAGCGTGGTCTCGGCATGTTCGTAGCTTCTGGAGCAATAGAACGTCTGAGGCAGAAGCGAAAGGATCAATTCTTCGACAACTACATCGTAAGTCTCGTGGCCGAAGCAAGACGTCTGAATCTGACCGAAGCAGAGATCAAATCTATGATAGAAAGAGGTTTAAAACAATGAATGGGATTGAATTAAAGAATTTAACCAAACATTACGGTAACCTGTGCGCATTGGAGCAGGTTAATCTGACTCTGGAAGAGAATAAAATCTACGGACTCCTTGGAAGAAACGGAGCCGGTAAAACAACTCTTCTGAATATTATTACGAACCGAATCTTCGCTGACGACGGTGAAGCGACTGTGGACGGTGAAACCGTTGTCAACAACGACAAAGCTCTGGGGAAGATTTATATGCTGAGTGAGAAGCTGTACTATCCTGAGCGTATGAAGATTAATAATATTTTTCAATGGACCAAGAGCTTTTATCCGGATTTTGATAAAGCATATGCCATACGCCTGTGTGAGATGTTTGAGCTAAACCCGAATAAGACTCTGCGTTCCCTATCGACTGGTTACCTTACGATTTTTAAACTGATTATAGCTCTCTCAGTGAATGTGCCCTATCTTCTCCTTGATGAGCCAGTACTGGGGCTCGATGCTTACCACCGGGATCTCTTTTATCGCATCCTGTTGGAAAAATTCAGTGAAAAGCCATGTACCATAGTAATATCTACCCATCTGATTGAGGAAGTCTCCGGTATCATTGAAGAAGTGATCATTATGAAGCAGGGAAAGCTGATACATAAGGAAGCTTGCGAGGAGCTTCTCTCCAAAGGCTATACCATATCCGGTAAAGCTGCTGATGTTGATGCTTTTATCGCTGACCGAAGGGTTATTGGCGTAGATACTCTTGGTGGTTTAAAGGTAGCATACCTCCTGGGTAAACCCGATTCAAATATATCAAAGGATCTTGAGATAAGCCATCTTGATCTTCAGAAGCTGTTCATCCAGCTTACGAATTAGTAAAGGAGAATTGTCATGAATTTAAAATCCTCATATTATTTTCAAATAAATGAATATAAAATGCCTGTCCTTATTTATTACCTGGTCATAGTAAGTGCTTATACCTTCTTTCTATTCAGCAATATTGAAATGGTAAATAGCCATCCCGGAAGTTCTGCAAGCTTAAACGGAATGAACATTGCCACAGCCGTCTTTCTCTTCATCAGCTCCCTGACAGCCTTCAAAGACAATCTGGGAATGATGCTGCAAAATGGCGTATCCCGAAAGACCCTGTTCCTTGGTCGTCTCCTCACGATGACGACCTTGGCACTGCTGCTCTCAATAGTTGAAGATATTTTACTGATTATCTTTCAGTTGAGTGTCAGTGCTTTTACACAAAATCTATCCATAAATAATGCATTTTGTAACTATTATTCTAATTCATATTATCAGCATATTGATAGTTTTTCACACCTTAGCATGTTCCTGCTCCTAAACCTTGCCATGTTTCTATTTTTTATGGCAGCCGGTTATCTGTTTGCTTTGATTTTTCATCGTCTGAATAAGGCTGTGAATATCGCTTTATGCATCGGAATACCAGTCGTCTGCTTTATTATCCTTCCGTTACTTAATAATAGGATGAATGGAGCTATCGGAAAATGCTTGCTCAATTTCTTCGCTTATACTTTAGGCGGCAAATGGAATGCTTTCTTTAGTTTTACGATTGCCGCTCTCCTCTTATCGGCTCTTACCTGGTTACCGCTTAGAAGAGTCAGAGTAAAATAGATTGAATATCTTTCCAGTTTTTATAAATAAAGTATTCATTATTGTAGCTAAACCTAACGTATTAATAATTATTAATCAAAAAAACGGATATAAAACATAGCTTAACAGTTATGTTTTATATCCGTACTATTCTATATATCAATTCTGTTTATCTAGCCACACCGTCATAAGTCAAAATTGCTTTATAAAGATCCGGCCTACGGTCTCTGAAGATTCCCCATTCAATCCGCTGCTCCGAAGCCTTATCAAGATCAAATTCCGCTACCAATACGGCTTCCTCCGACCTTCCTGCTTCTGCAACCTTTTCACCGGTGGTGTTGGTGATAAAGGAGGAACCATAGAATTGAATCGTAGAATCATCAATCTGCTCACTACCTATTCGATTGGATGCAACCACAGGAAGTAGGTTACAAGCAGAATGTCCGATCATGCAGCGCTGCCAGTGATCCCTTGAGTCCACCTCTGGGCTTTCCGGTTCGGAACCGATGGCCGTCGGGTAGAATAAGAGCTCAGCGCCCATCAGCACCATACATCTCGCTGCTTCCGGATACCACTGATCCCAGCAGATTCCCACACCAATCTTAGCATATTTCGTATCCCATACCTGAAATCCCGTATCTCCGGGAATAAAATAATATTTTTCCTCATAGCCCGGTCCGTCCGGAATATGGCTTTTCCGGTATACGCCAAGAACTTCGCCGTCTGCATCGATGACAGCCAAAGCATTGTATCTTGCATTATTCTTCTTTTCATAGAAGCTGATTGGAAGAACAACACCTAATTCCTTAGCCACTTTCTTAAAATGCAGGATTGCTTTGTTCTGTTCTGCCTCAGTTGCATAGTTATAATATTCCGGTTTTTCCTTCTGACAGAAATACAGGGTCTCAAAAAGTTCCTGAATTAAAATGATCTGTGCACCCTGTGCAGCAGCTTGTCTTACAAGACGTTCTGCTTTTTTTATATTATCATCTATGCAATCAGTGCAGCTCATCTGAGTTGCTGAAACTTTTACTAATCTCATTTGCATTCCTCCATAAAACTAGTATGCTGAAAGAGTTTCACTTTCAGCAACTTGTTTACTAATTTCTCTGCTTTTGCTTAAAGCTGTTTACTGGATTTCTCTGTTTTATCTGCTTCCAGCAGTTTATTAGATTTCTCTGTTTTATCTGCTTCCAGCTATTTACTGCATTTCTCTGATTGTCTGCTTACAGGTGTTTACTAAATTCTTTATTTTTCCGGTTTCAGTTTTACCTATTTCTCGCTTTGATTATTTCCTGCTATTTTCGTAATTTCTCAGTCTGCTTCCCTGTTTGTAAGCTTCTTGCTTTTTACCTGATTCCTCTATCTGTTTCCTGCTGCTTACATAATTGTATGTTTGTCAGCTTAATGCTACTTAATTAATTTCTTCCGTTTACCGGTTTCTCTGCTTTATTTGCTTCCTGCTGTTTACCTAATTCTCGGTGTTTCTTAGTTTCCTGACACTTACCGACTTCCTGCCGGCATCTGCTGTGTAATGCAGTGAACATTGCCACCCTCTTTGATCAGTGCCATTCCGTCTACTGTTACAATCTTGCGTTCCGGAAATACTGTCTTAAGTATTTCTTCTGCCTTCCTGTCCGTATCAGCAGCATCCCCACCAAAGATTGGAAGGATGATACCCTGATTTACAAAGTAAAAGTTAAGATAGCTTAAGGTTAATCGGATATCATTATAATAACGGATCGGTGGCTGTGGAATCTCTATAATCTCCAAGTTTCTGCCGCAGGCATCCGCTGCATTTCTTAAAATTTCCAAGTTTTCCTCGGTTCTTTCATAATTCGGATCCTCCGGGTCATGGCAGGTCTGCATAAGGATTACACCAGGGCGGGCAAAGCATGCCACATTATCTACATGCCCATCGGTTTCATCACCAAACAGTCCCTGTTTCAACCAGATTGTCTTAGTAACCTGAATATGATGCTTCACCACATCCTCAATTTCCTCTTTCCCTAAATGAGGGTTACGGTTTTTATTCAGCAGACATTCCTCCGTGGTAAGTAAGGTTCCTTCTCCATCCACGTGAATGGAGCCACCCTCCAGGACAATCGGAGCATTCCGATAGGGTACCTGATAATGTGATAGTACCTTGGGAGCAACCTCATTATCAAGATCGTAGGGAATAAATCTTTCGCCCCAGGCATTGAATTGCCAGTTAACTGCAGATAATTGCTTCTCTCTGTTCCACAAGAAGGTAGGTCCGTTGTCCCGGCACCAGGCATCATTGTGAGGTATGATAAGTAGCTCGACCTTCTCGGAACAAAGTACTCTGGCTTCTTCTGCCGTATCCTCGTTCACAATCACGGTAACCTTTTCAAACTCAGAAATCGCATTTGCCACTTCTGCATAACCATGGATTACTTCGTTATAATTTTCAGGCCATACCAGGGAAGCCTTCACGGGCCATTCCATCAAGGTTCTTTCATGCTGTTCCCACTCGGCAGGCATATAATTCGTTTCGTTCTGCATCATAAGTTTCCTCTTAATCCCTGTTAATCATCTATTTTATCGCTTTTGCGCAGTGCCCATCCATTATAGCAATTCTTCTTATGACTGTCACTATCTAAAATAAGAATCCTCACACTGTGTCTTTCTAAATCAACTCAAGAATTCCACTCGGTGCAGAGAATGGAATTGTTCCTGCCTTACGAAGCAATCCACCGGACTGTTGATCAAGTTCAAAGATTACAACCTGATTGGAAAGCTGATTACAAACAATCAGATTACTATTGTCCATCGATATTATCATATGTCTGGGATGCTTACCACCACAGTCCTGTTCACCCCTCCACTGTAATGTGCCATCCTCACGAACTGCAAATACAGCAATGGTGTCCGCACCTCGATTCGCTGCATACAGATAGGAACCATCCTGTGAAAAGCATAGGGTTGAACAATTACTGCTGCCGGTAAAATCCGGGGCTAAGGTTGAAATTTTTTGGAGCAATTCGTATTTACCGTTATTTTTATATATAAATATTTCGTTCGAGTATTCAGTGATAATATAAATCAGGCTTTCCTCCCTTGAATAAATCATATGCCTTGGACCGGCTCCCTCCGGCAGGTCGATGTATCCGGAAGGTGATAAATACCCGGCTTTTATCTGGTAAATGAAGATTCTATCCAAAGCAATATTGACTGCTGCAAGAACTGTCTCCGACTGATTTAATAATACACAGTGAGCTCTGGTCAGCGCATTCTGCTCCTCCTTGGTCTGAACTTCATGAAATAAGACTTCTCCGAGCTTACCCTCCTCCACACGGACAGAAAACAGGGTACCTGTTCCATAGCAGGCTCCAAATAACGCTTTATTGACCGGAGAATAAGTAATATGGCATAAAGCCCCTCCCTCTATCTGTTTTTGATCCAGCAGTTCATATCCGGTCGCCGATTGCTGAAAAAGATACACAACGGCATAGGTTTCTGCTTCCGTCACAGTAAACAGATAGCCGTCACCGCTGCATACAAAGCTGGCATCATCAATGGATGCCTGCCATTTACAATCCGATTTATTCCCATAAAACGTATATAAAGCTAAAGTATCAGAAAGCTGTCTTCCATATCCGGATATTATCAGTTCCATCATTCTTCTCCTTTTACCAACTCGTATCTGTTTCTTAAGCTTTCCAAGATTGGGGAGTACGCTTCCAACAGCCGTTCTGAAGCACTCTTTATCTTTATTGCAATTATATCCCCGGATCATTGTTTCCTTACGAAAGGATCTGCAGCAATTCTTCCAGATATGTAATTTCATAATCAACTTTAATATCTGTATTGTTCTCCAATTTATCAGGATTAAACCAACAGGTTGCAATACCTGAATTATTGCCGCCCTTGATGTCTGAGGATAAGGAATCACCGATAATGATTGAATTCTCCTTTTGAAAGCCTTCAATTCTACTGAAGCAGTAATCAAAATATTCCTTCATCGGCTTCTGATAACCCGTTTCCTCCGATACAAATATTTTCTTCATATAATACTCCAGTCCTGAATCCTTCAGCCTTCTTAACTGGGTTTGCGTAACCCCATTCGTTACAATGTATAAATCATAATTGCCATATAGCTGTTCGATTAGTTCAGGAGCCCCATCGATAAAGAAATGCTGCATTCCCAGCAGCTCCTGATAATCATCCTCAAAGGCAATGCCATCATCCTCGATACCAAGCTCTTGAAACAGCAATCCGAATCTGGAATAGATTACGGTTTTTCTGTCAAGCAGCCCCTGTTCAAACTGTTTCCAAAGGCCGACGTTAATCCTTTCATAAGCTTGTGCATCCTCTTCATTAAGCTCATAACCGTATTTTAAAAATACTAACCTGAGTGCTTCCTTTTCACAAGCTTGAAAATCAAACAAGGTATTATCTGCATCAAATAGCAATGTCTTATAGTGGCTCATCGGTTTTATCCTTTCAATTCATGTAATATATTAACAGATTCTCGGAAGACCTTCACCATACAGGACATCAATTCTTCGGCTTCCTTTGAGTGCAGTCGTCATCATAACGCCACTGCCTTCTTTTATTGTTCCGATAATCGCAGCATTCTTTCCGTATTTACTGGATCGGACAGCTTTTAAAGCTCTGTCTGCCTGGCTCTGGGGAACAACGGCAATCATCTTGCCCTCATTTGCCATATAAAGAGGATCGAGTCCGAGTATATCACAAAAGCCTCTGACTTCATTACTGATCGGCAGTGCCTGCTCCGTTATTTCTACCTTGCACTGGGAATTTGCTGCTACCTCATTGAGAACAGTAGCAAGACCACCTCTGGTTACATCCCTCATGCAATGGATGTTAATATCCTCCGCAATCAGTTTTTTCACGATGGAGGTCAGAGGTGCACAATCACTGACGATATTATTTTCAATCTCCATACGTTTGGACATGATGGCAGCATGGTGTTCTCCCAGATATCCGGAGAGTATGATTACATCGCCGACGCGGCAATTCGAGATACTGACTCCGCTTTTTATGACTTCACCGATACCGGAGGTATTGATATAAACCCCGCCGTTACCTTCAATTACTTTTGTATCGCCGGCAACTATTTTAACATTGGCTTCCTTTGCAGCTAACGCCATGGATTCTGCTATTTTCTCGATTGTCTCAAGCTCAGCGCCTTCTTCGATAATGAAACCTGCCGTCAGATATTTCGGTATGGCACCCATCATGGAAAGATCATTAACAGTGCCGAATACGGCCAGTTTACCAATATTCCCACCTGGGAAAAACATAGGAGTAACGACAAAGGAATCTGTCGTATATGCTATTTTGCCGCTGACATTCAGAACGGCGGAATCCTCCATCCTGCTTAATATTCTGTTGTTGAAATGCTTCAGGAAAACCTCATTAATCAAATGACTCGTTTGTTTTCCGCCGCTTCCATAGGACATATCTATCTTCATAAAGAACCTCCGTTATAGTTACTGCGCTTAAATCACAAACAAAACTGATACATGACAGCAGGGAAGCTTAGCCGCAGTTCTTATACCAGATACCGCAGGCTCCTTCCGTGGAAACCATACAGGGGCCAACTGCATTAAAGGGTGAACATACCTTTTGGAATAATGGACATTCCACCGGATTAATTCGTCCAAGTATGACATCGGTGCATCGGCAGCCCTTCGGCAAATGCTCTTCGACTTCTTCAAAGCTGCTGCCCAAATCATATTTCCTGTATTCCGTCTTCAGCTTCATGGCTGAATCCTCAATTTTACCGATTCCTCTCCAATAGTCATCGGCTTCCTCAAAATATTTTTGAATCAGGGCAACTGCTTTCTGGTTTCCTTCCTCCGTAACTGCACTTGCATACATATTCTTCACACCTGGTCTATGATTTGAAATCTGCTTAATTATCTCATAAACCGCTGCCAGAATATGCTCTCCTTCAAAGCCGGATACAACAAAGGGCTTCTGAAACTTTTTAGCCAGTTCCTCGTATACGGCACTGCCAGTGATGACACTGACATGACCGGGACATAGGAATGCATCAATTTCCTTTTCATTTTCGCAGATATAGGACAGTGCCGGAATAATTGTCTTGATGGATGTCATAAGCTTCAGATTCTGAATGTTATTTTTTAAAATCTCTTCCAGCATCAGAGCGTAAATCGGCGTTGTCGTCTCAAATCCAACCGCTGCAAATACATATTGGGTATCTCTATCCTCCGTGGCAATCTGCAATGCCGCCAATGGTGAGTACAGGATTCTGACTTTCCCGCCGACTGCTTTGGCTTCCGTCAGAGACATCCGATTACCCTTAACCTTCATCATATCACCAAAGGTTAGCACACAGCATTTCTCCTGTAGTGCAAATTCCACCAGACGGTCAATATAAGCGGGGGCCGTTACACAGACCGGACATCCCGGGCCTGAAATCAACTGAATCTTCGGTGAAAGTAGGCTTCGGATACCATTTTTAAAAATACTTGCCGTATGAGTACCGCAAACCTCCATGATTTTCACCGGCTTACCGTCGTAATGTAACAATTCGTCCTTAACTTGCTGAAGCGTCATCATCGGCAGCCTCCTCAAGCGCTGAAAATATCTCAAGTAACTCTTCAGCAGCATCCTTTTTCATTACTTCAAGGACACAGCCCGCATGGATCAGTACATAGTCTCCGACATTGGCAGAAACCAGCCTAATATTGACCTGAGTAATATTATTCATGATATTAACTTTCGCAAAATCACCATTGATTTCAATAATTTTTCCAGGAACTGCAACACACATAATCTATCTGCCTTTCTTATAAAACTTATTCTTCCCTTTATGAATCACCCATCTAAGCTTCCCTGCTGCCTGTCAGCTTCTTCCGTCCGATATAGGCCTGGCCCAGACTGATACCTCCGTCATTCGGAGGAACAGCCAGGTTCCCATAGACCTGGAAGTTGCTCTGTCTTAAAAGCTTCAAGGACGTCTCAGAAAGTATCGTATTCTGAAATACACCGCCGCTGATTGCAACAATATTACTTTGGTATTTCTCCCTCAGCTTTTCGCATACCTTAAGGATTACCTCTGCCATGGCATAGTGAAAGCCCAGGGCCAGAGCTCCTGTATCTATGGTATCACGCTGAAGACACATTGCTTTTAGTATTGGTGTCGGATCTATCTGTATTATCTCACTTTCCAGAGTAATTGCAAAGGAAATCTCAGCCGGTTCTTTCCCATCCCTTACCGCAAGCTGCGCTTCCCGTTCTAAGAAGGCTGCACATTCTCCTTCATAACGGTTCACCTGTCGTATATCCAATATTGATGCGACGGCATCAAATAATCTACCCACACTTGATGACTGAACCGTATTCACTTTATGGGCAAGGGCTGCTTTTATCACCGCTTTGCGTTCGTCACGGACCTGCTCCTCCAGACCTGCTTCGAGTAAAAAGCAGGTTGCTGTCTTCTTAGCATCACGCATGGATTCATCCCCGCCCAGCATCGGTGTATATTTAAAATGAGCGGCTCGAATAAATTCTGCTCCTTCACAGACCAGGAATTCGCCTCCCCAGACGTTACCGTCGGTTCCATATCCCGTACCATCCAAGGCGATACCTATGACAGGTCCTTTCAGATCATGCTCGGCCATAACAGAAGCAATATGAGCATGGTGATGCTGAACCTGCAACAGCGGTATTCCCAATGACTTAGCGTAGCCAGTGGAATAATAGTTCGGATGCAGGTCACACACTGCAAGGGACGGTGATATCATTAATAATCTGGTCAGATCAGTGAAGGATTTCTGATATTCCTCCATCACACTTTCTTCTTCCAAATCACCAAAGTACTGGGAAAGTACAGCTCCTCCATTCCTGTATAAACAAAATGCCGCTTTCAGATCTCCTCCTGCCGCAAATATTAAGGTATCATTTTTTTGAGTAATTTCTTTGATGTTTTCACCTTTATTTTCTTGTATTATCTCTTCTCTATTCTTTCTTATAACTTCTTCTGAATTCTCTTCATTCAACCTTTCCGTTTGTTCTTTTGATGTCTCCGATATAAATACCGGATAGGGGACATAGCCTCTGCTTCGTCGTATCAGCTGAGGTTTTCCGTCAATTACCTTCGCTACTGAATCATCCACAGAACGTACTATTCTTCTCGTATTATAGAGGATACCATCCAGATATGGTGAATTCAGTGATAACATCACTTCATCCTCCCGGATAATCGGTTTGCCGGAAAAGTTGGCACTTGTCATAATCAGAGGACCACACTCCCTGATCAGCAGAAGCTGCAAGGGGGTGTAAGGCAGAAATGCTCCGCAGTACATACTTCCCTTATTCGTGGAAGGAGCCATCGAGTCTGTATGGAGATATAATAATACAATCGGTCGTGCTTTCGTCTCTAATAATGCTCTCTCTTCCTCAGAAACCAAACAATACTCCTCAATTTGACGAAGCGTTTCAAACATGACGGCAAAGGGTTTTTCCTCACGTCCTTTTAATTTGCGAAGCTTCCTGACGGTTTCCTCTTCAAATGGAGAACATACCAGATGATAGCCCCCAATCCCCTTCACGGCGATAACACCGCCTGATTTTATGCATGCAGCAGCTTCCATAAGTGCTTGCTCCTTTATGGAATCTGTTATTGTGGAGTTTGTTGCATCTGTGGGGTTTGCTGCATATCTAGGGTTGGTTACATTCACTGGGTTTGCTGTATCCACTGGGTTTGTTGCATACCCTGTTGTCTTTGCTTTTTTACCAGTCTGAGGTTTATCTATATTACACTGATGATAAATCAGATAAGGTCCGCAGTCATTGCAGGAAATCGTCTGCGCATGGAAACGCCTGTGTTCCGGCATCGTATATTCCTCATGGCAATCCGCGCACATTTTGTAATCCTTCATGGTAGTATTATGCCTGTCATAGGGCAATTCGTCGATAATCGTATAACGCGGACCGCAGGACATACAGCTGATGAAGGGATTGCGGTAACGTCTGTCAGTTTCATCAAAAAGCTCTTTCTGACAGCTCGCACAGACAGGCAGGTCCGGTGGAATAATGGAAACCTCCTCACTTACGCCGCTTCCGACAATGATAAAATCTTCATAATCGGTCTGTGGATGTTCCTCAATCTCCAATTTGACGATTTCATACCCGCTATCCTGTCCAACCCTGAGCTCCTGAAGAAATGCTTCGATGACCTCCTTACCGGCACTCACCAGAATTTCCACATAACCTCCGACATTGCGGACGGTTCCCCTGATTCCTAATTTTTTGGCAATACGATAAACAAGGGGTCGGAAACCAACCCCTTGCACAATTCCATACGCTTTTATCTTTTTTGTTATAAATTCACTTTTTCCATTATCCATGATACTACTTTATCAAAACCCTCTTCTGTTTTACCGGAAACTTTGATGACAGGAGCTGTCTTGTTTAAAGCTCTCACACCCTTCATAAAAAAGTCTTCGTCAAAATCAATATAAGGTAAAAGATCACATTTATTTAATAATATAATATCTGCCTTCTCAAAAGCAAGCGGATATTTATAAGGTTTATCGTTGCCTTCGGTTACAGTCGAGATCAACATCTTTGCATGCTCGCCAATCATGAATTCAGCCGGACATACCAGATTTCCGATGTTTTCAATAAATAATACACCGTTATTGATGTTCAATTCCTCTACAGCATTACCGATCAAAGGTGAATCCAGGTGACATGCCCCTCCGGTATTAATCTGAATTGCCTTAACACCTAAGGCCTTTAAGGTTTTCGTGTCAAAATCAGCCTCAATATCGCCTTCAATCACGTAAGGTGTTACTTGACCTAGGCGTTTAATGATCTGAATCAGGGATGTGGTTTTGCCGGCGCCAGGTGCTCCCATGACATTAATGGCATAGATCCCGCTCTTTGTTAAGGACGAATTGATCTCGGCTGCCACCTCATCGTTTTTATCGTAAACAGATTGCATGATTTCTATTTCTTTGTTTTCTGACATGTAAAGCCTCCATAACTATAATAATACCGAAGAATTACTCTATGAACTTTAAGCAGATTTCATCTGTAATTATTGTAACGAATTATTTTATCCTCCGCTTTTGACCGAATGATACCTGCAAGGTTATACCTCAATCGATTTTATATAAAACTCCTTGCCGATATCCGTAGGACTGCCCTCCCCTTTGCAGTGGGGACATACAAAGGTAAAGGGCTTTCGGATGAATAGCTCCCCGCATTGATTGCAACGAAGCATCGGAGCGATGCGTTCCATGTTAAGTTTGGCTTTTTCACACACGCTTCCTTCTGCAATGATATCAAAATATAATTCAATGGAGCTGGCAACATAACCGGAGTAATCTCCTACCACCAGATTAATCGCTTTCACCTCGGCCGCTCCGTTTTTCTCAGCATATTCCTCTGCTATCTCAATTATTCGCTGGGTGATTGGGTATTCGTGCATTTGATATATTCATCCCTTGCCTTTTCATTTGCCGGAGAAGTATATTGATTTTCCATTCTTAAACATTTCTTCGGACATACTTCATTGCAATAATTACATTGTATGCACTGGAAACGTTCAATACTCCAGGAAGATTTCGATTTATCAACCTTAATTGCTCCGGTCGGACATCTTCTCTCACACATTCCGCAGAAGATACAGTCATCCACCGTAATACCGATCTTGCCTCTGGTACGCTCGAAGTTCTCCTTCGGCTTAATCGGATATAGTGTTGTATATGGTCCATGGAACAGGTTTTTAAACAGCGTCTTGCTCATACTTAAAATAGACATTATAACCTCCACGATGCCATCACGGCATCTCATTCATCTACACATTCATTAGCGGACTTAAGACTGCTTATCTCTCTGTACAACTGATACAAGGGTCTATGGTCAGTATCAGAATCGGAACATCTGCAAGGGAACAGCCCTTTAATGTCTCCAGTAATGCAGGTATATTAGCAAAGGTAGGTGTGCGGACCCTTACTCTGTCGAGATATTTGGTTCCGTTTGCCTTAGCATAATATACTACCTCCCCTCGTGGTTGTTCTACTCTGGTGAAATGTTCACCCGTAGGATTACCGGTTACTTTTACTTTGATATCGCCATCCGGAATCAATGCGATACATTGTTTGATAATATCCATCGACTGGAACATCTCCCTCATTCTGACTGAGGTTCTGGCGTAACAATCGCCATCCTGTTCCACAATTGGCTGTAAATTTATTTTACCATAAGCAGCATAACCTGTTGTTCTTAAATCCAGGTCAATTCCGCTTGCTCTAGCCATAGGTCCTACTGCACCAAGATCAAAGGCCATCTGTTTGGATAATACGCCTACACCCTTGGTACGCATCTTAACGGAGCTGTCATGAAGGAATACTTCCGTAATCTCTTTTACTTCCTTCTCCATACTGTTCATGATATTATCTATCTTTTTCAAGGTTTCCGCACTGATATCTTTTCTTACACCACCGATATCACAAACAGAGAAGATAACACGTCCGCCGGTCGTTTCTTCGAATATATCAAGTACTTGTTCTCTTAATTTCCAGGATTGCATGAATAAGCTCTCAAAACCGAAGCCGTCTGCTAACAGACCAAGCCATAAGAGATGGCTGTGAAGACGTGATAATTCGGACCATATCGTTCTTAAAAACTCAGCACGCTCCGGAATTTTCACATCCATAATGCTTTCTATAGCCATACAATATCCCATACCATGCATGAAAGAGCAAATGCCGCAGATTCTTTCAGCAACATAGGTATATTGTTGATAATCCTTTTTCTCAACCAGCTTCTCCAGACCTCGGTGAATATAACCGATTCTTGGTATCGCTTCTACTACGGTTTCGTCTTCAAGAACCAGATCAAGGTGGATCGGTTCCGGGAGTACCGGATGCTGGGGGCCAAATGGTATAACTGTTCTATTTCCCATTATTTCTCCCCCTCTTTCTTTTTAAATGGTGTTGTTACAGGTATCTTGTAAAGTGTATTGTTAAAATCAATAGAAATGTCTTTGATGTTTACACCAAAGAGCTCTTTAATCTCATTCTCATAAAGGAAGGCATAAGAATACATAATACTGATGCTTGCAATCTCTTCCTCAGTGTCTGTTACAAATCTTAAGGTTAATAAATCGTTATTTTTCTCGAAGGAATAGCTTAACTCCATGCCGTCCTTATTGGTACAGGTGATTGCCACGAGACGGTAGCTCTCATTCTTTAAACGAAGCGTCTCTGATAACAATTCACCGGCAGAAATCGTTTTAATCGTTTGTTGATCCATAGTTACTCCATTCCACCGCTTAGAGGCGGTAAATATACATTTCATCTATGTCGGTAAATCCAAAGGTAATACGTTGCTGTTCATTAGGATTTTACCCAAGAATTAGAAAGTTAATTAATCAGCTTTTTAATTCTTTTTTCTGGCAACCTTTTGCTTTTCTTCAAGGATAGTCAGCCCTTTTACAACGCCATCGATGATTGCTTCCGGACGTGCAGCACATCCCGGTACGTATACATCCACAGGAAGAACCTTATCAACGCCTCCGACAACATTGTAGCACTCTGCAAATATACCGCCTGAGTTAGCACAAATTCCTACAGCTACAACAACCTTCGGTTCTGCCATCTGCTCATAAAGCTGTTTCACTACGGGAATGTTCTGTTCGTTAACACTTCCAGTAATCAATAGTATATCTGCATGCTTAGGGTTACCTGTATTGATAATTCCAAAACGTTCTACATCATATAATGGAGTAAGACAGGCAAGCACCTCAATATCACAGCCATTACAGCTGGATCCGTCATAATGTAAAATCCATGGTGATTTCTTAACTACTTTCATATAATTAACTCCATTCTGCTGCTTTGCAGCAGCTCATCGCTATTTATCTAAAATAAGATAATACAACCAAGTTGATTGTGCCTAATACGCCTGTAACGACCCAGGCTGAAATAAAGGCCTGCTGCCATTTCAAACGGGCAAAGGTATTATCTATCAGGATTTCAAGGAAATACACTAAGATACAAACTAATACGGCAAAAACATGACTGATCGGGTCCTTCGTTGCAAAGAATATATAAACTAAGGCTAATGTAATGATTACCTCATACCAGTGGGTAACCTCAATAACAGCAAGATCCCTCCCGGAATACTCTGTAGTAATACCCTTCACGATTTCCTGATGTCCATGATGGGACATACTTAAATCGAAAGGTGATTTACGAAGCTTGAATGCCAATATAAATACCAGACCGATAAATACTCCCGGCAAATAGATAATTGCCGGTTTTGAAGCTGCTATGATATCACTAATGAAAAAGCTCTTTTGAGCATAGTACAAGCCGATACAGGAAAGAAGAACCATCGGCTCATAGGCCATAATCTGAAGAAGCTCTCTTTCCGATCCAATGGTACTGTAAGGGGAATTTGATGCATAACCGCCGAGTACAAAGAAGATGGAACCAAGAGTCAGTGCAAATACCGCAAGCAGTACATCTCCGCCGGATACCAGAATCACTGTCGTAAATACTACAAAAATCAATGAGATATATACGAAAAAGCGATGCATGGAATTAACTTCTGTAGATTCCTTGCCTATTAATTTCAATACATCATAAAAAGGCTGTAAAACCGGAGGACCCTGTCTTCCCTGAAGACGTGCAGATATAACTCGGTCAATTCCTGTCATTAAACCACCAGCCAACGGTGCTAATATAATTATTCCAATTGTTATTAAAATTATCATTATCCTACTAAGCCTCCAATCAGAAGAATTACTCCAACCACCAAGATGCAAATAGATATAATATTACTCCATAAGGATAACTTCTTTACACCAAAAAATCCATCCATATACCAGTTACGCAGTTCTACCTTACGTGTTGCACCGATTGAGCCGTTGAATGACTGATTATCTCCGGTGTTTTCTCCAGCCATATAAATCGGTACTCTTCTGCGCTTATCATTCTTATAAATCGGAATGAAGCTAAGCGGTAAGATGATTAACATACTTAACATGTAGAGCATTAATTTTACATCGCTCGTTCCGATCGGAATTAAGGATGTCGTACCAAAGAGATTTGTCAGATAAGGTACAAGTGCATATTTCGAAATTAACGGGAAGCAGAAGCAGGAAACTACAACTAACACAGCATGTAAGAAAATCGGAATTTCTTCATCCTTATGGAAGGAATTCTTTTCCTTATTCTTAACATTTGCATAGCAAACCAGCTTACCCATCCATTTTCCCCAGTAGAACAGGGTAGCTGCACTACCGTAAGCCAAAATGATTACTATTAAAATATTATTCGAATCGATGAAGGCTTTCATCGCTACCCATTTCGAAATTAACATGCCAAAGGGGGCGAGGAACATACCTGCAATACCAATCATCATGAATAATGCAAGCTTTCTGGATACATTCAGTAAGATGTCCATATCCTCTACATTTCTGCTGCCGATCTGATGCTCAATCGATCCAACAGACATGAATAACAGGGATTTTGAAACCGCATGGAAAATAATCAGTAAAATAGCTGCCCAAAGCGATTCCTGAGTACCGACACTTGCACAGATTACAATCAATCCAAGGTTAGCAATGGTTGAATAAGCAAGAATTTTCTTTGCATCGCTTTGCGTAATTGCCATCAAAGAACAGCCTAAAAATGTAATACCGCCAACCAGAGTGACAATTTTGCCTACAGAAGAATCCCCCAGCAAAGGAGCAAGACGGATAATCATATATACACCAGCCTTTACCATGGTTGCGGAATGCAATAATGCGGAGGATGGTGTCGGAGCAACCATTGCGCCAAGGAGCCAGGAGGAGAAAGGCAGCTGGGCGGATTTGGTAAGCGCTGCGAGGGCTAAGAGAAATACCGGTACAAGTACAGCTGCTTCCGGCTTCATCTTAATTAACTCGGATAATTCCAGAGTGTTAAATTTCATACCGATATAAACGATAGCTGCTGCAAATGCCAAACCACCGCCAAGATTAATTACTAATGCACGGAAGGCATTGTTTTTTGCTTCGTTTGTCTTTGTATATCCAATCAGCAGGAAGGAACAAAGCGTTGTCAGCTCCCAGCAGAAATAAATCCATGTCAGGTTATTACTTAATACTAAGCCAAACATTGCAGAAAGGAAAAGGAATAAGATAGATAAAAAGAAGCTTTTTCTTTCCGGATATTCTTCATGATGGTGATGGTAAGTTTTCATGTATCCGACTGCATAGATGCAGATCAGACTGCCTACGATACCAATTACCAAAACCATTATAGACGAAAGCTTATCAAGAATAATTGCATTCTGAACCTCAATGCCTTTCTTCTGGGTAAATTCGAACCAAAGGACTAAAGGTGTCTGGATAATAGAAAATAGAGAAACAAGATACTTTTTATTTCTGATACCTGTTGTAATAATAAATGTTGCTACAACAACCTCAACCGCGGCGATTATGTAGTCAATCGTCTTCTCGGCTGAATAGGTAAAGGATATTCCATTGTTAAAATACAGGAATACCACTGTCAATGTTAGTGCGGCTGTTATAATTGCACTAATTCTTACTATCATATTTCGAACCTTATCATTTCTGGTTACGAATATGATTAATGCTGCTACTAATGGAAATAAAATTAATAAGGAAATTGCATTCATAATCACGTCACCCTGTCTAAATTATAAATTTTATGCTGCACCAAACCATAAAAAAAGTCAATATAGCATTAAAAGGCCAAATTTTACAAATACCTCATCGCATTATTGACAAGTCCGTTCCTAATTATAACACTCCTAAAAATGTTGTCAATGATTGTTATTTTATAGACAAACAAGGGGTAATTGACATACAATTTCTACAAGAAAAATTCAACAATTTTAATGATTTCAAGAAATTGTACCAGTACCCAGTAAAGTATTAAATTTATACCTATTTATTATTTACAAAGCATGATATAATATGAAAAGTTTTACAGAAATTATCAATCTTAGGTAATTATTTTAGGGTTATATTCTAGATTAAGTATTCATTAATACATATGGAAGAGATATTACGGAGGTCAGTGTGAAAAGAATTTCGAAAGTGCCAAAATTCTTGGAAAGAACTCCAGAATGAATTCCATAGGAAATTCATTCTGAATTTCTTTCAGGCTTTGTGCCGCCGAGGAACGGTGGAATGTTAGTCAGTGTGAAAAATCAAGATTTTTCACACGGTAAATTTGTGCTAACGCCCAAATTCGCGGGTTTTGGCAGAATGGAGATTATTATGACATTACTAAGGAATTATCAGCATAAAAAAGATATCTGGAGAGAAGGCGTTGCACATGTAACGCTTGATCCGGATGGTCCAGGCGTTGCCAGATTGCATCTTGTGCCGCCAAAACCAAGAATTTATAAGAATCCGCCTAGCCTGTTAATCATCAATGGAACCTGGTTTTTACCGGTAGGCCCTTCCTGGGCAGCTTTGCTTCGGTACTTTTTTGAAGAGCTGAAGCTGTGCTGTGAAGAGAAGCAGGAGCTCAGCATGGACGAAATTACCCAGATTGAACAGGCTGTAGTAAAGAAAATGCAGAAACTTTATCCGAAGGTTAATACTGAGGTGTTTTTAAATGATTTAAAAGAAATTGTTACACTCTCGGTTAATATCGCAACAAACCAGGAGGTGCCGGAAGAGACAAGGATGGGCCTGAGTCTGGAAAAGTACAGCCGTTACATGACAGCTCCTCATCGGATGGATCTTATCGTTGCCCCGATGGCTATCCATGGGAAACGCGCCTGTCCCCTGAACTGCGTCTGCTGTTACGCCGATTCCGGGAAGCTTATGGATACCAGCCAAACCCTTTCTACAGAGGATTGGATCAAAATCATAGACAAGTGCAGAGACTCCGGTATTCCCATGCTTACCTTTACCGGTGGCGAGCCTTTAACCAGACCGGATATCGTTGAACTTGTGAAGCATGCAGAGTGGTTTGTAACTAGACTGAATACGAACGGTTATCTTCTGACTAAGGAGCTTGCCTACGATCTGCAGAAAGCCAGCCTTGACGGAATTCAGATCACATTATACTCCCATGATTCCAGGATTCACGATGCTTTGGTCGGTAAGGAGGGTGCTTTTGAACGTACTCTGGGAGGAATTAAAAATGCTCTGGCTGCAGGCTTAAGTGTCAGTATCAATACTCCATTGGTAGAAAAGAACAGAGATTTCGCTAAAACAATCCGCTTTGTCCATGAACTTGGAATTGGTTGTATCGGCTGCTCAAGCCTTATTCCTACGGGAGGTGCTGTT
Source organism: Mobilitalea sp. (assembly GCA_035564175.1). GTDB lineage: Bacteria > Bacillota > Clostridia > Lachnospirales > Lachnospiraceae > Mobilitalea. The sequence goes on along the minus strand of DATMUM010000212.1, from coordinate 5,003 downwards.
GAACAGATTGCTGCCGGTAAGGCTCTATCCTCCGAGGATTTACGAAATTTACTAAGCGAGGCTGTTGCTGTATGTAACGAGCTCCATATGGATATCTCCTTTACCTCACCAGGATGGCTTGACCCAGAAGAACTGCTCCGTATCGGACTTCCCAGCGCTCCTGCCTGTGGTGCCTGCCTTTCCAATATGGCAGTTTCTCCGACAGGTGAAGTCGTTCCGTGTCAAAGCTGGCTGAACGGAATGTCTTTGGGAAATATGCTGACCGATTCCTGGGAGGATATCTGGAATCATAAAGACTGTAAGCGTATCAGAAAGAGCTATTCCTTGAAAAATAAATGCGGAATAAAGGAGGATGCTGCACGATGAAAAAGTTACGTATCCTTCTATTCACTGGTATTTTACTAACTCTGCTGTTAAGCAATTCCTCAACCGTGAGCGCAGCGACTCCTCCCGATATCATCCACCTCATGGAGGTAACCATAACTCCTCAGCCTGATGGCAGTTTTAACATCCATTATAAGCTGGATTATGAAGCAACAACGGATTTTCCGGAGAATATTCAATATCTGGAAATTGGCGTACCGAATGAGAATTTTACTATTTTGGATTACAGTCCTGACAGTCTGATCTCAGGAGTAAGTGAAAATAAAGACTATAGCTCACAGGCACATCTGGATTTTAACCGGTTACCTCAGAAGGGAGACCGTTTCCAACTGGAGTTCACCATCAATCAGAGATCCATGCTATATAAAGCTGGTGATCAGGAGCTCTCCTTCCAGTTTCGTCCCGGATGGTTTGACTTTGCAGTCATTGACGAAATGAGGGTAGTCCTCGATACCAGCTCTTTCATCCAAATGACCGCATCTCCCGAAGGGATATATACTGACAGTACACATCTAACCTGGGTTACAACTAATATGGGGGTAAATGAAAAAACGAAGCTTTATACTGTTACTTGCTCAGCCAGTTCCTTTCCTGAACTCCAGGCTGCCAATATTGGTAACAAAACGTCTGAAAACTCCGGTCTGGTTTCCTTCATCGGATTGTCTGTAGGCATCGGAATCGTTATCATTTTTTTTAAAGTGAGACGATATATCGTAGGGGATGATTATCAAGCTGGACGGTATGGTGGAGGTTATCGGGGCGGCGGATTCGTCGGCGGCCATCATACCTTTCATGGCGGCGGAGGCGGCTGTGCCTGTGCTTGCGCCTGTGCCTGCGCTTGCGCCGGAGGCGGCCGTGTTGGTTGCTCCGAGCGAGGCTATCAGGTACTTTACTGGTTAATCAAAAACAAATCCCATACCTGTGTTAAATAGCCAGATGGCCTTCTTCTCAGCGACGGTTATGATAGCTTCTATTCCTGAATTAAACTGGAGATAGTCGTTTTCCATACCGTCACTGAAGATGGCTCCGTTCTCCGGCATCTTAGATTATACTTATTTTGATGCCTGCCTTTAACTATATCTTTATATTTAAACACTCAAGGGTCTTTTCAATATACTCAATCCCCTTTTCATAGCTGTCTGCGGCTTCATTCAGGATAGGAGCAAGCTTGACGCTTCGCTCCTCATTGACACCCCACGGTGACTCCCATGAGAGATAGGGACGCGCCTGAGCAAGGAGCTCCACCTCACGCTCGAAATTCAGCTCAGCGTACTTTAGATTCTCAAGGATACTTCCGCCGTACTTGTGTCCGATTTCACGGAGGTACACCACCGCAGCCTTCCGGACGGAGGAGTATACATCGTAGCAATATGCGTCAGCTACGCCTCTGTCCTTACCCATGTGAGAGTATTCATCCGCCCACCGCTTGTAGAACTTGATGCCCTCACCCATAACCCCATCTTCATCGAAGTCATGCCGCGCGTGCTTTACTGCACCAACAAGGGAAGCAATCTCCGCTTCGCGCTCATTAAGTGGCGATTTTCTGCCATTGATAAGTATTGCTCCGAAGACGGGTGCGACATCGCAAGTAGCAAATCTGTTCCATGACTCACGGTGATAGTCATCCCTCCCAAGATATGTACCTCTTCCGATGAACTGTTTAGCGTCTTCATCATAGCCACAGACTACGTCCCACTCAGCGTTGGTGAAGGCATGCCACACCAACGCCGGTTTGCCCCCATCAATGTGGCGCTTGACGCCGGCAATCATGGTTTCAGAAATATCCTTACCCTCTTTGTCATAGCAGGGGAGTTCTGTGATATCAAACCCCAGATACCTAATAAAATCCGGTGTCCATCTGTCATAAATACAGGTTGGGCGGCTGGGGCAGCCTCCTGCAATTTTAAACGCTGAACCTGAAATACCTTGTATGTACTCGGATGAATACTTCTCTCCCATGTAGGAAAGTATGATGCGTACACCCTCGAACAGCGGGTCATAATAACGGTAGTTATCAATGTTTACCAGTACCATGTCTTTGTCTCCTTTTATATATGTTATTGTTAAGTTAAAGTAGATGCGGTCATAATGACGTAGTTCATCATCGCTCGACTGGCGTGCCTGTGTGGGAGTGACGCCGTACAGTCTCTTGAAAGCCACCCCAAAGGCATCAGACGTTTCGTAACCGTACTTGAAGGCGATGTCGACCACCTTCTGGTTGGTTGTGCGCAGATCCTCAAGTGCACGGGTGAGCCTTCGCCGGCGAATATACTCAGTAAGGGTATACCCCGCTGCCAGTACAAATAATCGTTGAAACAGCCCAATCGGACAGACGGTAATACATGCCACTTCATCGTAGTCAATCTCCCCGTCGAGGTTCCTTTCAATATATCCGATAGCTTTATTCAGCTGACTTACCCAATCCATCGCGCACCTCCTTACTTGACAATTATACATACTGTAGGATTTAGCATCCCGTTAATTTACGAACAGAAAAAATGGAATTAAAATTCAATTCGATTATACTGCTTCAATTTTCTGAGTTTATCAATCAACTCAACAATTGGCCACAAAAGATTGCCAACACAAGTTATTTCCTTCAGTCTTTCTTCTGGATTGTCACATTGTAAACCATTTTCTGACCAATCTCTGCTATTACTAATACTGTCTATGATTTCATCGAGTATATCATCAGTAATATAACCGTAAGTTTCAATTACTTCTCTTTCTTTTATTCTATTCGTTACTGTTTTGTAGACAGATGGTTTCGCATACTCTCTAATAATATCAAGTAAATTGTTTTGCAGTTCTTCACATTCTTTCTTGCTTTTTATACCATGCTTTTCAAGTGAAAGGATAAATTCTAACCAGTCATTCGCCTCAATTTCTTGTTCTATATCATAAGTAAAAGAACAAAATTCTTTATATTGGGACATGATAGAAATCCTGTAATCAATGACACTTTGAATCTTATCATACATTGGCGATCCCTTATCAAAATAGGTCAATGCAAAATCTACATAGGAACCATTTGTATAGCATTCCGCTGACCAATCCGCAGGATGCCAAGGTGCATGGGGATACAAATAAAATGGTTGACATGGATATTGATTGTTGGATGGAATGGACCAGAAACAACCCTTATCTGTACAATACTCGCAATTTTCAATATACCGGGTCATAGACTTTATCATCGGATGATTCTTATCTGCAATTCCAACGTCCCTTAATGTCTTGTAGGCTGATAATGTAGCAAGGGGCGATGAATTTGGATTCCAACAATCCGGATCAAAACTGACAAAACCACCATCTTTATTTTGATAAAATGAAAGGGCTTGTACAACAGCTTCATTGCTGCCCCCTTCTAAGAAGAATTGAAACGTAGTCAGATCAACATGAAATGCATATCGATATATCCACGCACGCATTCGTTGATAGCTTTCTTTTGAAAGTTTTTTCATTATGGCTTACCTCCATTAATATAAATTTGCATTTAATGTTTCCTTGATAATAACTGGCTAATAAACATTGTGAAGTTCACTCTTGTCAAAGATTGTTATATAGCTCAACTCCATATTCTATCGATAATCATACTTTGATTATAGTGAATAATTTAATCATAATGGGAAGCATTTATCTAACAGACCAAACTCCGGATCATAATATTTACCATGAACTACTAAAACTACATATTTTATCGATTTTAAACGCTTAATAAACTTAATGGAAGTTGGTATGACTTGTCTGACTTCGGACTATAATCATAAACTTCCATATTTGAATTCTATATCTCTCATGAACCAGTTGATTTATATCTGCTCAAACCAAATCGAAAAAATGCAAAACATGGAATCAAAAATAGCATTGCTATCACCGGCAAGAACATAAAAAGCGAGTTCCGCTCTCTGTCCAGTAAATATAATAGAGGGTAATATTGAAACAAAGCCAGCGGAATCACAAACGTGAGAAATTTTAAAACACCATTACCATACACCGAGAACGGATATCGACCGAATTGACGTGCCCCATAAGTAAAAATATTCATAAATTCCATACCTTCTATTGTAAAAAATGAACACGCTGCATAAACGAGAAATAATCCAAAAATATAGCGCTTCCACAAAGTATCATCAGGCATAAAGTCAGAATTTTTTCCCAAGTCCACACAATTCCACTGATAGGGATTGCATAAAATAACACTATCACAGCCTGTACCAGTAAACCAAGACGTGTGAAATCCATGTTAGGCATCAGTACTTGCATTATAATGTTTCTCGGTCTTACGAGTGCGCGGTCAAACTCGCCATTACCAAGCATACGCGGGAAAACAGCCAAACCGCCCCCAAACATCTCCCCCAGTGAAAAAGCCGTCATCACAACCGTGAAGCACAGGAGCACTTGCCCGTATGTGAAATCATCTACTGCATTAACACGCGAAAAAATGAAATATAATCCGAAGAACGTTGTAAACGCCGTAATGAACTGTCCCAATATGGTTAATAAGAAAGATACTCTAAACTGCATCTGACTTTTCAGGTTCAAGGCTATAAAATTCAAGTACAGCTTCATATTATCCCCCCCTGCACAATTACTTTTTTCAGAGTGAAACGAATGGTAAG
>DATMUM010000211.1:0-20299 GCA_035564175.1 Mobilitalea sp. | reverse complement strand
TTGCCCTGATAGCCTTCTCCTGACGGTCTGTTACCCTGATAACCCTGGCCGGACATTCTTTGATCCTGTCCCTGTGGCCTATGACCTTCACCTGACGGTCTCTGGCCTTGATAGCCCTGACCAGGAGTTCTCTGACCCTGGCTGTTATCTCCTGCAGGTCTTGCTGGTCTCTGACCTTCCTGTGCTGCCGGTCTCTGTCCTTGATAATTCTGTGCTGATCTCTGGCCATCCTGACCCTGTGGTCTCTGACCTGCTATATGCTGATTTTGCTCTCCTGCCGGTCTTTGCCCGCTGTGTGAGCTTTGATATCCTTGACCTTGTTGGCCTTGTTGGCCCTGTCTCATTCCGCTTTGTCCTCCTGCCGGTCTTTGTCCTAGTGTACTCTGATGCCCCTGTTCACCTGCCGGTCTTTGCCCGCTTGTCTGTCCAGGCTGACCTTGTCTGTTTATACTTTGCTGCCCTGCTGTTGGTCTTGCTCCTGCCTGATTAACCTGACTGCTTTGCTGCATAGGTTTTCCCTGACTTTGACCACCAGCAGGTCTGGCACCTTCACTGTGTTCCTGTATTGATTGTGGGCGCGCACCTGTCTGCCCAGCCGCTTGCGGCCCGCCCTGGCTTACTCCCGTAGGTCTGGTATTAACCTGGGAAGCCGGCTTTTGTGTTGTTTCCGCCGCCGGTCTTGTTGTCTGAGCCTGAACAGGTTTATTTGCCTGAAGAAAATGGTTCTTTACAAACTGAACTTCATTATCCTCAAGATTACTGCTGTGAGACTTCTTAACACCAAAACTTTTTTCAATAAAATCCAGGATATCCTTACTCTCTATTGAAGATTTTCCCTGATCATTTATTGTATTTTTTAATTCAAAAACTTTCATTTTCGACATCTACTTACTACCTCCATTAATATCACTGCATCATTTTCAGTTGCTTTTCAATTGCATCCGCTAAGCCCTTGTCAAACACTGCCAAAGAAGCGCGAAACTCTTTACCCATTGCATGACCTAAATCGTTTTTCTCACCAAAAAAGTAAATTGGCACATTATAGTAAGTACACATATTGGTAAACATTTTCTTGGTATTGTCTGATGAGTCTCCTGCGACAATAACCAAAGCTGCTTTATGTTCCTTCACGGCTTTCTCTGTAGAAAATTCACCACTTGCCACATTGCGAGATTTTGTTGCAATTCCTAATAGGTTATATACCTTCTTTTGTTCCGGACTCAAGCAAAATCATCTCCTTCTCCAGTGTTTCTACCAATTCCTTTGGAATGCTAACCTTGAGCGAACGCTCCAAGCCCTTCGTTTTGATTGCCTTCTGCAAGCAGGAAAGCGAACAGCAGATATATGCTCCCCTGCCGTTCTTCTTACCGGTTGAATCAATGACAATCTCATCCTCAGGAGATTTCAAAACACGGATCATTTCTTTTTTTGTCTTCATTTCACCGCATCCGGTACACATTCTTAGTGGTAACTTTTTCGCCATCTATCATCACATCCTTAATATCCCTGGTTCTAAAATCTTGCAGGTTATTCATCTCAGGTTTAAAATACCATCCGGCTTAAATCCCCGGGACTAGCTTCCTCAAGATTTTCATACCCACGATTTTAACACATCAGGGTTAATATCCCGTACTTTGGGATTCACTCTTTATGTCAATCTTATATCCTGTCAGCTTAGCAGCAAGTCTGGCATTTTGTCCCTCTTTACCGATAGCGAGTGATAACTGGTAATCAGGAACAATTACTCTGGCACTCTTCTCATTATCTTCTACGGTAACTGATACAACCTTTGCCGGACTAAGTGCATTTTCTATTAATTTAGCGGGGTCGTTACTCCAATTAATGATATCAATCTTCTCATTACGAAGCTCATGTACAATTGCATTCACTCTTGCACCGTTAAGACCAACGCAGGCACCGACAGCATCAACATCGGAGTTGTTGCTCCATACTGCCATCTTCGTTCTGGAACCTGCTTCTCTGGAAATGCTCTTGATTTCTACAGTTCCATCTTGAATTTCGGTTACTTCTGCTTCAAATAATCTCTTCACAAGCTCCGGATGGGTTCTGGATACTGTAATTCTGGGTCCCTTGGTGGTATCCTTAACTTCAAGAACATAAAGCTTGATACGGTCTGTAGGGCGGAATATCTCTCCTCTTACCTGTTCATTTTCCGTAAGGATTGCGTCCACCTTACCAAGATTGATACTTACGTTATTACCTACATAACGCTGAACGATACCTGTTACGATATCCTTCTCTTTTCCGCTGTATTGAGTAAATAATACTTTTCTCTCTTCTTCACGGATTTTCTGAACAACTACCTGTTTTGCTTTCTGTGCAGCGATACGGCCAAAATTCTTCGGTGTTACCTCAATCGCAACAATATCACCGATATCTTTCTTGGCATCCTTCATTTTAGCCTGAGCCAGACTGACCTGCATAACCGGATCTGTTACTTCTTCTACAACTTCCTTCATTGCATAAACATTAACTTCACCCGTTACTCTATCAATATTAACCTTGATGTTATCAGCTCTGCCGTAATTATTCTTACATGCTGCCACCAATGAGTTCTCCAATGCCTCAAGTAATATATCTTTACTGATATCTTTTTCCTTCTCAATTTGGTTTAAAGCTTCAATTAGCTCCCTGTTCGCATCCATTTTTTTGTTATATCCTCCTTTAAAAAATATTAATTTGTCGTCAGGTACATTAGGAGGATATTTCCTCCTTTAAAAATAAAAATTTATCGTTAGGTACATTAGGAGGATATTTCCTCCTTTATTATTCATGACAAGTGAATTGATTTGCCAATTCATCTTGTATAAAAACTTTTTTCAGTGCACCTCAGGAGGATTTATCCTCCCTTATAATAATTGATTTTAAAAATCAAATGTTAACCTTACGGTAGCAATGTCTGATCTCAGAATATCAATTGTAGTCTGATCCTCAAGCTCGATCGTCAGTGTATTCTGATCAAAGGCTGTCAGCACTCCCACAAATTCCTTTCTTTTATTAACAGGCTTATATAATTTGATTTCCACTTCTTCCCCGATGCTTTTTTCAAAATGCTTATCTCTTTTTAACTGCCTGCCGAGGCCCGGTGAGCTTACCTCAAGTATATAGGAATCCGGGATAAAATCATGCTTATCCAGCAAATCACTCAATGCCCTGCTTACCAATTCACAGTCATCAACTGATATTCCATTCTCCTTGTCAATATAAGCACGTAAAAACCAGTTTCCGCCTTCCTTCACATACTCAATATCGTACAATTCGAAAAGATTTGCCGTAAGTATCGGTTCTAGTAATTGTTCCGTCTTATGCTCATATTCATCATGTTTTGTCATCCAAATCCCTACTTTCATCAAAATAATCTCTTTCTATCATTACACAAACTGATAAAACCAATATGCCTGGAACAGTAATTTTTCGTCAGGAAAATATTGATATTAAGTTACTGCAAAAAGTAAGAGTGGACTTTCGTCCACTCCTAATTAGTCTTATCATTATGCATCATAGTTATTATAACAAACGAAACCAAAAATTGCAAGTATTAATTTTAATTACCTTTCTGTATCTTTCTGAACCTGTTACTGTTCAGAGGTGACCGGGTCTTTGACACTTATATAAAAAATAAATCGCTGTGAGCCTTGAATTAGGCTTATTCTTTTGTCAAATTTTACACTTTCTTATTGCGTGATTCTGCGTGATATGTTATAATATAAGGGTAAGGAGGACTTTGTTATGCGTTTAAAAGTATCACGTTCCAAAAACTCTGCCTCTCTCTATGTTACAAAAACTGTTTACATAGATAAAAAAGAACGAACAATCACAGTTGAAAAACTCGGTACGGAAACTGAACTTCGCGAAAAACTTAATGGCGCAGATCCCTATGAGTGGGCGAATAACTACATCAAGCAATTAAATGAAAAAGAAAAGGAAGAAGTCCGCAAAATATTAGTTCCTTTTAAACAGTCCGAGGTGATTTCTAAGAATGAGTCACATTTTTTCAACGGCGGCTATCTCTTTCTTCAGCAGCTTTACCACCAGTTAAAACTTGATCAGATATGCAAAGACATTTCTTCAAAGTATAAATTTACGTTCAATCTCGACTCTATACTTTCAAGACTGATTTACGGAAGAATCCTTTTCCCTTCCTCCAAACTCAATACCTTTCAGCTTTCCAACACCCTTTTGGAGCAGCCTGATTTTGAACTTCAGCACATTTACCGAGCTTTAGAAGTCATTTCCAAGGAATCAGATTTTATACAGGCTGAGCTCTATAAAAACAGCTTAAAAGTTTCTAAACGCAACGATAAGATACTTTATTATGACTGCACCAACTACTTTTTCGAGATTGAACAGGAAGACGGCATAAAGCAGTATGGCCCATCAAAAGAGCACAGACCTAACCCTATCGTAGAAATGGGCCTCTTCATGGACGGTGATGGAATCCCGCTTGCTTTCAGCATTCACGAAGGTAATACGAACGAGCAGATGACTCTGCAGCCTTTGGAAAAAAAGATAATTGATGACTTCTCTCTTGCTAAGTTTGTTGTATGTACCGACGCAGGGCTTTCCTCTACGGATAATCGTAAATTCAACAACCTAGGAGAGCGTGCATTTATCACTACCCAGTCAATCAGGAAACTGAAAAAGCACCTGAAGGAATGGGCACTGGCGAAAGGTGGCTGGAGCCTTGAGGGAGCGACCGGGACATTTGACATCAGCGGAATTGAGGAATCGGAAGAAGTAATGGAGAAATACAGAAATTGCACCTTCTACAAGGAACGATGGATAAAAGAGGACGGTTTGGAGCAGAAGTTAATCGTTACTTTCTCTCTGAAATACAAGGAATATCAGCGACATATCCGTAACAGACAGATCGAACGCGCGACAAAGCTTCTCGGGGCAAACCCATCCATCTTGAAAAAGCATCATCAGAATGATTATAAACGTTTCATCGCCAAGACAAATGTGACGAGTGATGGAGAAATCGCTGAGAACGAAGTCTACAGCATAAATCAAGATGTGATTACAAACGAAGAGGCTTATGATGGTTTCTATGCAGTCTGCACCAACCTTGAAGATGATGCTCCTGTTATTACAAAAATAAATCATAAACGTTGGGAAATCGAAGAATGCTTCCGTTTACTGAAGACAGATTTTAAAGCTAGGCCAGTATATCTAAGTCGTGGCGATAGGATAAAAGCACATTTCACAACCTGCTTCCTGTCATTAACTGTCTACAGATACTTGGAAAAGCGACTAAAAGAGAAATTCACAAGCTCAGAAATCATCAGTCAACTTCGGGATATGAATTTTTATTCCATACCTGGAGAGGGATACATTCCGACATATACCAGGACGGATTTCACAGATGCACTGCATGACGCTTTTAATTTTAGAACAGACTATCAGATAGTAACTACTAAGCAGATGAAAATAATTTTTAAAGATACGAAAAAGTAAAAAAAGTACGCACTTTTTACAAAGTAATAAAAGTCTGGAATGCCCTGTTTATGCGGCTTACCAGACTTTTTTGTTCTTCCAACTGTCAAAGACGAGATTATATCATAGAACATCTCAAATAGGAAAGAGTTTTTTTCTAAAATTTAAATTTATTCTCAAAATATGACTTGAGATCCTCAATCTTAATTCTTTCCTGCTGCATCGTATCTCTGTCACGAACGGTTACTGCACCGTCTGTTTCAGACTCAAAATCGTAGGTAATGCAGAACGGTGTACCGATCTCGTCCAGTCTGCGGTATCTCTTACCGATGTTACCTCTATCATCGAATTCACAGTTGTAAGTCTTGCATAATTCCATGAAGACCTTCTCCGCAGGCTCAGCTAATTTCTTGGATAAAGGAAGAACACCGATCTTAACCGGAGCCAGTGCCGGATGGAAATGAAGTACGGTACGAACATCGCCTTCTTCGATTTCTTCTTCGTCATATGCTGCGCAAAGGAATGCTAAAGCTACACGGTCAGCACCTAAGGATGGTTCGATTACGTAAGGAATGTATCTCTCCTTCTTCTCATCATCAAAGTAACTCATATCTTCCTTGGAAACGTTCTGATGCTGGGTCAAATCGTAATCGGTACGATCTGCAATACCCCATAACTCACCCCAGCCGAAGGGGAATAAGAATTCGATATCGGTAGTTGCTTTGCTATAGAAAGAAAGCTCTTCTGCATCATGATCTCTTACTCTCATCTCATCCTCTTTCATACCGAGGATCTTTAACCAATCGATACAGAACTGTCTCCAGTAAGTGAACCATTCCAGGTCTGTTCCGGGCTCACAGAAGAACTCTAATTCCATCTGCTCGAACTCTCTGGTACGGAAGGTAAAGTTACCAGGAGTGATCTCGTTACGGAAGGACTTACCAACCTGTCCGATACCGAAGGGAATTTTCTTACGGGAGGTTCTCTGAACGTTCTTGAAGTTAACGAAGATACCCTGAGCTGTCTCCGGTCTTAAATATACTACGTTCTTTGCATCCTCTGTTACACCCTGGAACGTCTTGAACATCAGGTTGAACTGACGGATATCGGTAAAATTATGTTTGCCGCAGGTAGGGCATACAATGTTATGTTCATCAATGTAAGCTTTCATCTTCTCCTGGGACCAGGCGTCAACGGAGCCTTCGATTTCAATACCATTTTCCTTATTATAATCTTCAATTATTTTATCTGCACGGAAACGCTCATGGCATTCCTTACAGTCCATCAAAGGATCGGAAAAGCCGCCAAGATGACCGGAAGCCACCCAGGTCTGGGGATTCATAAGGATTGCGCAGTCAACACCTACGTTGTAAGGGTTCTCCTGAATGAATTTGGACCACCATGCTTTCTTTACATTATTTTTCAATTCAACGCCGAGATTACCGTAATCCCAGGTGTTTGCCAGACCGCCGTAGATCTCAGAGCCGGGATATACAAAGCCTCTTGCTTTTGCTAACGCAACTATTTTTTCCATCGTCTTTTCCATACGTTCATCCTCACATTTACATTTATTATTGTTTAAGATAGGAATTGATTCTATATATTTCCTATTAAAATGCGAATTATTTAAAAACAACTATCGTCATTCCTTCAGGAGCTCCCTGTACTTCATTATTATCTGTAAGTGACGCTCCCTCAGAATAGTATTTCACTGATCCGTCTACGATTATGTTATAAGGCTCATTCAATACCAATATTTTATATTTATCATTCTGCAATACCTCTTTGGTGCTTGCCAGGGAGTTACTCTTGGAATTAATCAGGGTAGTTGGCAGCTCTAAGGCAATTTCGCTGATTCCCCCATTAAAATAAGCTGCGGAAATATCATTAAACGTAGAGTAGGACTCCATTGTGTCATAAGAAAGAATCATGATCGCCTTTTGATCCTTCTCCTGAATATCATTTATGGTAACTCTTTCTTTCCCCGATTTCTGATTGTATAAATCTATTTGCTTCTTAATGAATTCTTCCAGTTCACTTAGTTTATAATAGGATTTGTCAAAATCCTCTACGGTAGCAACCTGAAGTTGGCCATTCGCTTTCGCTAGGAATGTATTCCCAGATATATCATCCGTTTTGATGATCATCTTATCTTTTGAACAACTGACTGCACCAAACATCAGAAGCAGTGCAATTGCACAAAGAACCAGTCGTTTCATAAAAACCTCCATTCTGCCAAAACCCGCGAATTTGAGCGTCAGCACAAATTTGCTGTGTGAAAAATCTTGATTTTTCGCACTATTTCCTCCACATCCATTTGGGTTCATACCATTTTAACCTTAAAACTCTATAATTTCAATAATAATTTACAATTTGCCATGAACAAAGTTCATAGCCTGTAATTTATAATGACTTAAGCATTTCCAGTGATTTAAACTCGTGATCGATATAGCGGCCAAGATAGCTCCTGTCACATCTTTTCAGTTCATTCAAAACATCATCGGTTACCTTGAAGGTATATAGTTTTTCAATTTCCCTTGAGATTATGTACTGCATTGTGTAAAGGGTTGAGGTATTAATGCGGATCGCATTTTTATCATTTCCCACACAGGAATCACACAATATTCCTCCGCATTCGGCGCTGAAATAGTACCTGCCAGATAAAACCAGCTCCTGCGTATCCTTCGTATCCTTGTCACATTTGACGCAATGAAATACCTGTGGTGCTTCGCCGTTCAATGCCATAGCTTTCAGCTCAAATACTACCCGGACAAGCTGCGGATCAATTGCTTTTTTGGAAAGCACCCGAAGTGACTGGTAAAGAAGCCTAAGTATATTCTTCTCATCGTTATTTTCCTTAGTCAGATAATCTGCAAATTCGCAGAAATAAAACCCGTAGCAGAGACCGTCAAAATCATCCCTTAGTTCACCAAAATAATTGGATATCTCAGCTGCTACTATATTATAAGAGGATTTGCCCGCATATAAGGAGAACTCCCCAAAAGCAAAGGGTTGAGAACATGCCAATAAGGCGCTGTTTGGTTTCCTGGCGCCTTTGGCAAATGCTGTTATTTTCCCTTTTTCCTTCGTTAATATAACTAACCGTTTGTCGTATTCACCAACTGGCATGGCCGACAGAACCATCCCCGTCACGGTAGCTGATACCGGCAACAACTCCACCTTCTTTTTCTCTTTCCCTGCCACGCGTGGCTATCTCTACGCCCTGTAGGATATCATCCATACTTTCTTCACGCGTACATGCAATGTAATTTAAGTAGTCGTCAATTTTTCCAGTTCCGATAAATTTCTTCCAATAATCATAATTCTTCATAAATGAGCCCCCTAACCATGATGTTCAAGATTTGCAGATTAGATTGTGAATAATCTGCAAATCATGTTAATATGTCCTACTGATGTATTTTTCATCATCAGCTATATCTTTAGGTTTCCCATTTTGTATCTCATTAAACTGGTTAGAATATCCCAATTGTAATTTTAAACTTATGCTTGACAATTAATATTGGTATTATTTACGAAATCTCCAGCCTATTCATCCTTATTATATCCGAAATTTTTAATCAGAAAATCACTGTCTCTCCAGTCCTTCTTGACCTTAACCCATAATTGAAGATTTACCCGGCAGTCCAGCAGATTTTCAATCTCTCTGCGGGCGTGTGTTCCAATCTGCTTTAACATGCTTCCGCTTTTGCCGATGATGATTCCTTTATGGGAATCCCGCTCACAGACGATGGTTGCATCAATGTCAATGATCGGAGTATTACCATGGGTCTGCGGACGTTCCTTCATTCGCTCGATGCTTACAGCAATTCCATGAGGAATTTCATCATCGAGAAGCCGGAGAGCCTTCTCTCTGACCAGTTCTGCAACAATCTGTCTCTCCGGCTGATCTGTTACGGTATCTTCATCGTAATACTGCGGTCCTTCCGGCATATAATTATAAATCTCATCAAGGAGAACCTTGGTGTTCTCACCCTTCAAAGCAGATACCGGTATAATCTCGGCAAATTTGCAGATATCCTTATAAGCAGCTATGAAAGTAAGAATTTCATCCTTCTTCACAGTATCAATTTTATTAATAACTAAAAATACAGGCGTCTTCCCTTTATTCAGCTGCTCTGCGATATGCTGTTCCCCAGCTCCGATAAAGGTCGACGGTTCCACCAGCCAAAGGACCAGGTCCACTTCACTCATCGTTCGTTCTGCAATATTTACCATGTACTCACCCAGTCTGTTTTTCGCCTTATGAATTCCAGGAGTATCCAGGAAAATAATCTGCCCGCGCTCATCTGTGTATACGGTCTGAATCCGATTGCGGGTGGTTTGCGGCTTATCGGAGGTGATGGCAATCTTTTGCCCAATTAATTGATTCATCAGAGTGGATTTACCTACATTCGGTCTTCCGATCAATGTAACAAACCCTGATTTAAACTTCGTATCCTTCATTCTTAATCCTTTACCTTTCAAACTTTAATTCTTATGGCATGTTCCGCAAATTCCATTTGCGAAAGTATCCATATGCAGGAAGTAATGCTCCTTCCTGCATTCTAACCTATGAAATTACCGAATTCGATTTCATCAGGTTCTTGACTTCCTTGAACATGTCTTTATTGGCATTAATTTTCTCTTCATTACCGATGACACAGATGTGCCCAGCATCTATCACGGCCTTCACTGCCTTATGCAATGCCCTGATGTCTTCCATTGTCACATTCAATACTTCGTCACGCTCTTTCTGAAGCTCCTCTTCCGTAACGACTGCGATATACATGCTTAACGAACGTTTTCCCTTTGACTGCGGTGTCAGAGGTGTATCCAGGGTACTGAAGGTTCCGATGATATATTTCGTAATGTCTCTCTCTTCAGCAGTAAAGTTCTGAATATAATCTACCACCTTCTCATAGATCTGGTTGGTTTCTCTCAGATTCGGATCGCGATAGGAAGTAAAATACGCGTCGCCGTCTACTCCGGAGAAGCCGCACATACAGCCATAGGCTCCGCCCTTCACTCTGACATTGATCCATAGATAGTCATAGCTTAAAATCGTCTTTAAAACCTTCATCGCTCCGGTATATTCATAGCCCGCCTTCAGGAAATTACCGACTCTTGCTACATATTGAACCTGCATCGCTGTCTTAAAGCCTTCATTCAGGCTTACCGGCTGTAAAGCAGAGGTATCATAGGCTTCGAACAGCTTGCTGTCAGCTTTCAGCTTCAGGTCACTGCTGAAGGAAGGCAGCTTCTCTTTAAAACGCTCGTAACCTTCTTCATCTGCAGTAATGCTGATCAGCAGATTCTCTTTCGTAAATATCATCTGCATTAACTCTTTCATTTTCGCAATTGCATTCCCTGCTTTTGCAGTAAAATTATCAGCCAGATCCTCAATGAACTTATAAAGAGCAATACCCGTCGTGATTTCCTTAAATAGGCCGTGTACCGAATAATAAGACATAGCTCGGTCCAACGCTACGGAATGACCGGAGGAATTAAAGTTCATCTGAAGCTTTGATTTCATCTCATCAACGATTTCTTTCAGACGTTTGGTGTCTTCCAGCTTGGTCCGATACAGCATTTCTTCAATCAGACGGAAAGACTCTGAAAGCTTATCATAGAGCACCTTTGTTGTAAACTCAAATACCGGATAATACTTCTCAGAGCTTCCCTTAATGGAAAAGCTTCTGACGTTCGTGGAAATTCCACCGGTATGGATATTTATTTCATTGGACAAATCCAGGTAAGTGTAATTCTGGGTATCTACATAACCAAGCACAAAGGATAGTAAGGAGGCATACGGAAGCAGCTCCTTCGGAACATTCTTCACATTGAAGAGCAGGCGCAGATATGCAATTTTATTCGTATACACATTATGATGGATCACCTTAACACCATCAATCCGATCCTCTTTGTTATATAATGGTTCTATCTTCTTTCCGATATCATCCCGAGTAAGGAGCGGGATTTTCTCAAGTTCCTCCCTGGTGGACGGAATCTCCTGATATTGCTTCAATTCCTTGGTTTCCGTAACGATTTTCTGGATTTCCTCCTTAGATAAGGTAGCTTTGTATTCAGCCAGACGTTTTTTCAGCTTTTCTTCCTTTTCACCGCCCAGTCCGGACTTTGGTGATAAAATAACGATTGAGGTATGAGTGTTGTCCAGTAAATATTCTTTTATCACCTTCTCGTAATATCCTGTACCGATTTTCTCTTTCAGGAAGTTATAACCAGAGGAATCCTTCAGATGAAGGAACGGCTTCTTATCATTATGCAGCCAGCTTCCCATTGCGCGAAGGTAATAAAGCAGCCCTTTTGGAAACTGTCCATAATCTGCTTCCCTGTATTTGAATTCATAAAAGTTAATTGCAGCACGCAGAGATTTCTCATCCAGACCTTTCGCAACCAGGTTCGTAAGAACTCCACGAACTGTAGAGATTAACAAATCCTTTCTGTTTTCCTCGGAATTCTTGGCAGTGATCATAAAGGTAGGCTGAAAAATCTCGTCCTCAAAGCCTCCGAGAATGTCTTTGCCGATCCCTGCATCAAGTAAAGCCTGTTTAATCGGTGCGCCCGGTGCCTGTAAAAGAACATAATCAAGAATCTGGAAGGTAAGTCCCAGTTCCTTATCGAGGGAGTTACCGACAACCGTATTAAAGCTGAGATAAGTATTCTCTTTTGCATCCTCGTCCTCACTTAAGGAATAGAACGCCTTTACTTCACGCATTGCGTCAAAGCCCTTCTGCATTTTCACTTCGGAATTGACCTGCAGCTGGTCATATTGATTGAGATATTCTCTATCCAGCCAATCCAGACGCTCCTCAAAATCCATATCGCCGTACAGATAAATATAGCTGTTGGAAGGGTGATAATAGGTTTTATGGAAATTGATGAATTCTTCATAGGTCAGCTCCGGGATATAATCCGGGTCACCGCCGGATTCAACACCGTAGGTGGTATCCGGAAACAGGGAATTCTGTACCAGACGAAAGAGCTGCGATTCCGGAGAAGAGAAGGCTCCTTTCATTTCGTTGTATACAACACCGTTGTATTTGAGCTCTGCATTCTCATCCTCCAGCTCATAATGCCAGCCTTCCTGCAGGAAAATTTCTCTTCTTTCATAAATATTGGGATATAGAACAGCATCCATATAAACATGCATCAGGTTTTTAAAATCCTGGTCATTCATACTGGCAACCGGATATAACGTCTTATCCGGATAAGTCATCGCATTTAAAAAGGTATTCAGTGAACCTTTTGCCAGCTCTACAAAGGGATCCTTCGCAGGGAAATTTTTCGATCCGCATAATACGGAATGCTCAATAATATGGGCTACACCGGTACTGTTGACCGGCGGTGTCCGAAATCCTATGGAAAACACCTTATTATTATCATCATTTGCAATCAGTGCGACTCTGGCTCCTGTCTTCTTATGCAGCAAAACTTTGCCTATTCCGTTAAGATCCTCAAGCTTTTCCTCAAACAAAAATTCGTATGAGGAAGGAATTTCACATTTCATGTAGTTAACCTCCATCCGTTTGTTATCATAAACTATAAGCAGCCGATATAATCCATGACTTTCTATAGTAATAAGTATGGTAATTTATAGTATGTGCTTATTCATAATAACATAGAAATATGAATTTGTCATTTCCTACCTTAATTAATATTTTCAAGTCCGGTAATTATATTTCGATAAAATATGCATTGCTTCAGGCTCTCGCCGGTTGTCGTTTATTTTACCTTGTAGACGTATATCTGATTACATATATTGTTAATTTCATTTACAAATGTAGCAATAAAATATTCACGATATATAAAATTTTTTTACGATAATATTACAAAAAATAACAAAACGTGTTTGACAATTTTGATGAGATATGTTAAATTTATACTATCATTACTAATAGTGGTAATGCAATTTAATTATGTTTTGGGAGGCTAATATGAAGACGGGAACAGTAAAGTGGTTTAATGCTAAAAAAGGTTTTGGATTTATTTCTGACGAAGAGGGAAATGATGTATTCGTACACTTCTCCGCACTTCAGATGGACGGCTTCAAGGTTCTTGAAGAAGGCGAAAAGGTTAAATTCGAAGTAGTTAAGGGCGAAAAAGGTCCTCAGGCTGCTAATGTAACAAGGTTATAATCACAAAGACTTAGAGTAATTTTTTATATATGTATACATATCTTGTAGCAATTCAGTTAATCTTCGAACGTCTTTAGAACTTCAGGTTAACCTCACAGATCGTTTCATAGAAACACTGTAATTGAATAGCTACCATATTTTAAAAGTTATCAGTAGAGATGGGGTTGTAACAACAACAATCGGGGATGAGAATTCGTACTATTTCTCATCCCTTTATTAATGCAATCCCTTCCCTAATCTTCAAACATTCCATTTTCAAAAGTTACTGCTTAATTAAGGAGCGCCAATTCTTTTATTTATAACAAAATGCTGTATTTCAACCTGCAAGCTTAGGCCAACAAGTTAAGATACAGCATTCTATTTATTATTTTATCATCCTAATAATCTTAGTGCTTGAAATGTCTCATTCCAGTGAAGACCATAGCAATTCCATATTCATTACACTTCTTGATAGAGTCCTCATCCCTGCCTGCACCACCCGGCTGTATGATAGCTGTAATGCCTGCCTGATGTGCTGCTTCTACACAATCATCAAAGGGGAAGAAAGCGTCAGAAGCAAGAACTGCACCCTGGGTTATGCCTTTACCGATTAGTTCCTCTGCATGCTCGATGGACTGCTTGGTAGGCCAGATACGGTTCACCTGTCCGGGTCCGATACCGATGGATTGCTTGTCCTTTGCAAGGGCAATACCGTTGGATTTTACAAATTTAACGACGCGCCATGCAAATAATAAGTCTTCCATTTCTTTAGCGGAAGGAGCACGGTCGGTTGCAACCTTTAGTTCTTCTTCAATTAATAATTTGCTGTCGATCGTCTGAACGATCAGACCACCATTCACTTTCTTCAGATCATAGGCATTCTCATCCTGGGGAACGTCAATGTCTGCAAGCTGAAGTAATCTGATATTCTTCTTAATCGTCAGCAGCTCCAAGGCTTCCTTTTCGTAGGAAGGTGCTACTACCACCTCCAGGAAGATTTCCTTCATTTCCTGAGCCATCGCTACTGTAACCTCACGATTTATGACTACGATTCCACCGAAGATTGAGGTCTTATCTGCATCAAAGGCTTTTCGCCATGCATCATAGATGTTATCCGCACTACCTACGCCGCAGGGATTGCCGTGCTTGCAGCCAACTACAGTAGGCTCAGTGAATTCCTTCAATAGCTCTAAAGCGCCGTTGGTATCATTAATATTATTAAAGGATAATTCCTTACCATGCAGCTGAGCTGCATCGGTGATGGAACCCTTCTTCTTGCCGATTTCACGGTAAAATGCCGCTGACTGGTGAGGATTCTCACCGTATCTCATATCCTGTACCTTCTCAAAGGTCATGGTCAAAGTCTCAGGGAGCTCTTTATCATTGCGCTCTTTTCTCAAATAGTCAGCAATCATTGTATCATAAGAGGAGGTATGCATAAACACCTTCTGCATCAGGTAGAACTTGGTGTCCAGAGAAACTTCCTTGTTTTCCTTTAATTCCGTTAAAACCTTCTCATAATCTCTCGGATCAACAACTACCGCAACATCCTGGTAGTTCTTTGCTGCGGAACGCAGCATTGTAGGTCCTCCGATATCGATATTTTCTACTGCCTCATGTCTCTGTACATTATCTTTTAAGATTGTTGCCTTGAAGGGATATAAATTAACGACAACAATATCAATTGTCTCAATATTTAAGTCAGCCAGCTGTTTCATATGGGAAGGATTGCTTCTCATTGCAAGTAAACCTGCATGTACGGTAGGATGAAGTGTCTTAACACGTCCGTCCAGGCATTCCGGAAATCCGGTCAGCTCCGAGATCTCGATTGCGGGAACTCCTGCTTCCTTTAATTTGCCATAAGTTCCTCCTGTTGAAATAATCTCAATTCCTAAGGCTACTAATTCCTTGGCAAACTCTACAATACCTGTTTTGTCTGATACGCTGATTAATGCTCTCATGACCTGTCTCCTTTTCTTCCTCGTAATTTATTGCAATTGAAATTCATAGGGAATTTCGATTCTTCTGTTATGATACAATAAAAATATTACATCAAGGCGTCTGCTATTTCAATTCATAAATACTAATGTATCTTATCGGTATTTCTAATATATCCTTTTCTCTCTTTGTCAAGCAGATTATTTGGTAAAAACATATTATATTAATATTTCATTCTTTAGCAAATTATATATAATGCAATATTGCATTCATCTGCAAATTATACTATAATTCGTTTGGGACTTTAAACATTAGTTAAAACACAGTAAAACCCTAGAAAATATCAGATAGCGAGGTTTCTATGAAGCGTTTTAAAATCACTGATTTATTGATTGGCGTTATCTTTACTCTGTTATTTATTTCAATCGCTGTTGTAATTACGATAAACTTCAGACCATTGTACTATATGGATATCAATTTGCTTCATATCGAAGCGGAATCCGGTTATAATAAAGCTGAAATCAAAGAGAATTATGATGCACTGATTGATTATTCCTCCCCGTTTTTCAAGGGAGATCTTCAATTTCCTACGATGGGAGCATCTCAAAACGGATTGCAACACTTTGCTGAAGTGAAAAACATCTTTACCAGCTTCTATATTCTTGGTGCCATTGCTTTGATATGTGCCGTTATCATCATCGTTTACAAAGCAAAGAAAAAGGATTACAGCTATCAGTTAGTATCTGCAGTGACAGCTATTGTATTACCGCTGTTACTTGGATTATATATGTCAATAGACTTTAACAGGGCATTCTTATTATTTCATAAGTTATTCTTCAAGAATAACTATTGGATGTTTGATCCCGCCACAGATCCGGTTATTACAATTTTACCGGAAGATTTCTTTATGCACTGTGCTATTTTAATTATTGTAATCGTTCTGCTGTTTAGTGCTGTATTTATCGGATTATATTTTTGGAACAAAAATCATTCTGGTATCAAATACCGTAGAAACAGAGGATTAAAATTGTAATTACTAATTTTTTACGAAAGCCGCTTTCAGCGACGGAATGGAGACTTACATGAGTATAAGAAAAACAAAAATCATTTGCACCCTTGGTCCTTCTGCAGAAGAAGAAGATATGTTAAGAGAAATGATTCTCGCAGGAATGGATGTATGCCGTTTTAATTTCTCCCATGCAGATCATGCGGAGCATCTGGGTAGATTTCAGAAAATCGAAAAGCTGAGAGAAGAACTGGGAATTCCCGTTGCTACCCTGCTTGATACCAAGGGACCGGAAGTTCGTATCGGTACTTTTAAGGATGATCAAAAGATTCCGCTAAAAGAAGGCCAAACCTTTACCTTAACTTCACGTAATATCGTAGGCGATGAGACTCAGGTATCCATCAGTTATCCCAATTTAATTTATGATGTTGAACCCGGAACCACAATATTAATCGATGATGGTCTGGTTGCTATGGAAGTTATGGAAGTAACTTCAACTGATATTATATGTAAAGTGAAAAACAGTGGAATTATCTCGAACAGAAAAGGCGTTAATGTTCCCGGAGTACATCTTTCCATGCCCTTTATCAGTGATAAGGATCGTGATGATATCCTTTTTGCTATCAAATACAATTTTGATTTTATCGCAGCATCCTTTGTCAGCACCGCCGAGGATGTTAAGGAAATCCGCAAGATTCTGAATAAGAACAATTCCCAGACGAAAATCATCGCTAAGATCGAGAATTATCATGGTGTGGAACATATTGATGATATCATTGAGGCAGCGGATGGTATTATGATTGCCCGCGGTGATATGGGTGTAGAGATTCCTTATGAAGAGGTTCCGGTAATCCAGAAAATGATCATAAAAAAAGTTTATAATGCAGGTAAACAGGTTATCACTGCCACACAGATGCTTGATTCCATGATGAAGAATCCGAGACCCACCCGTGCCGAGACCACAGACGTTGCCAATGCAATCTATGACGGCACCAGTGCCATCATGTTGTCTGGTGAAACAGCTTCCGGTGCTTATCCGCTTGAAGCTTTAAGAACCATGGTTAAGATTGCTGTCCGCGCAGAGGCTGACATTGATTATAAAAAGCGCTTCCGCCTGCTGGAAACCTGCCAATCACCGGATATCACCGATGCAATCTCCCGTGCTACCGTAACTACCGCTCATGATCTTAATGCAAAAATGATTATCACGGTTACTACTTCCGGAAAAACAGCAAGAATGATTTCCCGTTACCGCCCGGAATGCATGATTCTTGGCTGTACCACTGATCCGATTGTATACAGACAGTTGAATATGGCATGGGGTGTTACTCCGCTGTTAATTCCTTTAGAGCATGACACCTTCGAATTGTTTGAACATGCTGTTAAGGCAGTAGAGGATGCCGGCTATCTCACAGACGGTGAATTGGCTGTATTAACCGCAGGTGTACCGCTTGGTACGTCCGGAACGACAAACATGATCAAGGTACAGATTGCCGGCAGTAAGTACTAATTTACAACATGAACTTCCTATGGTAAGATACAGATAATGTAACTCCACCTCTACTACATTTAGCAGAAAGGAAGCAACATATGAAAAAGCAGGATTATTTAAAATGGGACGAATATTTTATGGGTATCGCACTTCTCTCAACGGAGCGAAGCAAGGATCCCAGTACCAGCGTAGGAGCATGTATCGTAAGCGATGACAATAAGATTCTTTCCGTCGGTTATAACGGAATGCCTATCGGTTGTTCTGATGACGAATTCCCCTGGGTACGTGATGGCGGCAATCTTGATACCAAGTATTTTTATGTATGCCATGCTGAGTTAAATGCAATTCTCAATTATACCGGAACCCATATGAAAGGTGCCAAAATATATACCACTTTATTTCCATGCAATGAATGTACCAAGGCAATCATCCAGAAGGGAATTAAAGAAATCATCTATATGAGTGACAAATATGCGGCTACTGATTCCGTAATTGCTGCAAAACGTATGTTGGAATCCTCCGGTGTGAAATACAGACAGTATGCACCAATCGGAAAAGAAATAAAAATAGATTTATAAAAATTTTGCTGAAATAGTCATAGTCTGGCTGTCTTGTGTGGTAAGCTTTAATCAACCACTGAGACAGCCTTTTTCTGTAACTGCCTCCATTTCCTTCTTCTTGAAAAAGGAACGTATGTTCTGTATAATTAATTCAGAGGTGAACAGCATGATTTTTAACAATTCCTATTCCTACAAACACAATTCTTTCCCTAACAGTAATCAACCTGTTTCCGTGATTGCTAATTTTGCAGTTGACGGGCGCTTCATTCCGATTTATTTTAAATACATGGGTGATAATGATTCTATGACCTTTAAGATTGATGGAGTACATTATACAAAGAATAAGCATGACAGCATTATCTTCTGCTGTTTTATCACGTATAATAATATCCGTCAGCAGATTGACCTGATTTTTAAATATAATGAATGTATCTGGCTTTTAGGGGAAGGTTAATTAGAAGGATTTTTGTCCATAATAAGAATGAATTACTAATTACTATCAACAATTTGGAAGAAGGGTGAATTATTATGATACCAGTGAAAAAATCAAAAGGATGGATTATTATTTTTATTTGTTATGCCGTTATTATATTTGCAGCCTTGTTTATCACAAGAGTGCTGATTTCAAGCGAATACCTAAGCAGCA
The DNA here is from genome assembly GCA_035564175.1 of Mobilitalea sp. GTDB lineage: Bacteria > Bacillota > Clostridia > Lachnospirales > Lachnospiraceae > Mobilitalea. The sequence continues at coordinate 1,065 of DATMUM010000211.1, read as the reverse complement.
GTATCCCCGGCATGGTTATCATATCCTTATGCTCTGCATTAATTCCCTGTATCGGTGGCTATTTCGGCAGGCAAATCTTCTTTACCGTCTATTCGTTAGCTGTAATTATCGGTATTTCATATGCCTTATATATAGCAATCGGAGATACCGCTCCCGGTTGGGGAACTTTAACCAGTATCATCGGATATCTGTTCATCGTATTTTTTGGCATCGTGATTGGATTTATTGGGGAAACCATCTATTCACTGATCAGAATCCGGGATAAAGCGAAGAATGCAGCGGAATAAAGCGAATAGTGTGTGGATGGCTGAAAGTACGATAACGAGCAGGAGCGTCTGCATGTATTCCGACGCTAGGACAGCGGGCTATAATGTAAGCCTCAGATTTGACACATAAATCGTTATGTCAATCTGAGGCTTACATTATAGCCCGCCGTCCTCTCTGACGGAACACATTTGCAGATGCTCCTGCTCGTTATCGCCCTTTCAGCCACTCTACTGTTTCGAATTTGGTTTATTCTCACCGATCCCAGTAATGTTATCAGCTGTATTTCTGAGGGTTTCTACTTTATTCATTACGTCTGATTTAAAGGTGATCCAGGCGTCTTCGTGTTCCACATAATAGAGAGGACATAACTTGCCGGTTACATCGTAATGCCGGATGACATCCTCACTTTCCAGATTGTATTCGATGCACAGGGCTGCAGTCAGAGCTACCAAAGAATCATAGGTTTCCTGGTTGAAGGCTCCCGTTTCGTCCGGATGGCAGCATTCAATGGAAATCGTATCATTGTTACGGTCATTGGAAGCATAGGATTCTTCGGTTAAAGGGATGCATTGAATAACTTCCCCTTCCAGTCCGATAATAAAATGACTGCTGGCATAAGTTGTCTTCTTTGTCTTTAACCCTTCAAAATAACTGCGGTTATTATCAGCTGAGGTTCCAGGATTAGCCGTATAATGAACGACAACTCCCTTCACCCTCCGAAGCTTCGTCTGAGGCCTCGAATAGGGATTCGGTGTTAAATAATGTATCTGGATTACTTCCCCATTGGATAAGGTTTCC
>DATMUM010000210.1:0-25495 GCA_035564175.1 Mobilitalea sp. | reverse complement strand
CTTTAATTTTAATTATGTATTGATTCGGATTTAACTGGATATTATCCCTCAGACGTATCATCGGAACCACACATCCTAATTCCAATGCGATCTGCCTACGGATCAATACGACACGATCCAGTAAATCGCCGCCCTGATTGGTATCAGCAAGCGGTATGATACCATAGCCGAATTCCAGCTCTATTGGATCTACCTGAAGCAAAGAAACAACATTTTCAGGCTTCCTGATTTCATTAGCAGATATATCCTCCGAGGATACTTCATTTTCAATTGCGGTAACTTCAAGTTTCGCAGCAATCGTTCTTCCTGATATGATGAAAATCAAACCATAAGTAACAAATACAAAATCATTTAACGGTGTTAAAAATCCAAGGGCGATCATACTTGCTCCAACCATATAAAGTACCTTGGGAATGGAAAACAGCTGCTTGATCAGCGTATCTCCAAAATCTGCTTCCTTCGATGCCTTGGTTACCAGGATACCGGTTGCCAGGGAAATCATCAAGGAAGGGATCTGGCTTACAAGTCCGTCACCGATTGTTAATATAGTAAAGTGCTGGAAGGCATCCGAAGCGGAATAACCCAGCTGGGTCATACCTACAATGGTTCCACCCGCAATATTGATTACAGTAATAATCAAGCCTGCAATCGCATCACCTTTTACATACTTTGTAGCACCATCCATGGAACCGAAAAAGGCGGCTTCTTCCTGTATCTTCTCACGACGCTGTTTTGCCTCGGCGTCATTAATAGCTCCAGTATTAAGGTCAGCATCAATCGCCATCTGCTTACCGGGCATAGCGTCCAGAGTGAATCTTGCAGTTACTTCTGCAACACGCTCGGAACCTTTATTAATAACCATAAATTGTACAACTATCAATACGATAAATATAATAATACCAATGACGATATCCCCGCCACCTACGAACTGACCGAAGGTAGTAATTACGTTACCAGGTTCGCCCGTTGATAAGATAAGTCTTAAACTGGATACATTGAGGGAAATACGAAACATGGTCGTAAAAAGCAAAATAGTCGGAAATGCCGACATATTAAGCACTTCCTTAGTAAATATCGCATTGAATAATATAATCATCGCAATGGAAATATTTAAAGATAACAACAAATCCAGTACCAAGGAGTTCATTGGTATAATTAAAAAGATGACTGCTGATAATAGGAACACTCCAACAATCAAATCATTTTTCTTCATCGCCCAACCTCCTTACGTCGTCTTATTTCTTAAGTCCATAAACATATGCGAGGACTTCTGCTGTCATTTGATACAGTTCCGGAGGTATCTCTGCTCCGACTTCCACATTATAATAAAGCATTCTGGCCAGGGGTTTATTTTCAATAATTTCAATATGATTTTCTTTTGCGACATCTTTAATCTTCTGTGCCAGATAATCAGCTCCTTTCGCTATTAATACAGGAGCTTCACTTGTATCTTTGTCATATTTGATAGCAGCTGCAAGATGTGTCGGGTTAGTAATGACTACATCTGCTTTCGGCAGGTTCTGCATCATTCTTCGCATCGATGCTTCACGCATTCTCTGCTTGATTTTTCCTTTAACCTGAGGGTCTCCTTCGGAATTCTTAAATTCGTCCTTAATTTCCTGCTTGGTCATCCTCATATCCTTACGGAACTTTAATTTCTGATATATTAAATCTCCTAATCCGATGACTAAAAATATCATACTGATTTTCAATCCCAGATTGATCACGAGATTTCCAATTAATAACATTGCCTGTTCCAGTTTCATATCATAAAGAATCAATAACGTCTTCCATTCATTCTTCAAGGTAGAATAGGCAACATAAGCTATAACACCAATTTTCAATATTTCAATAAAAAGCTCTACGATTTTATCCTTTGATAATATCTTTTTAAATCCATTAACCGGATTTATCTTGCTAAATTTCGGCATGATGGTCTTCATCGTTATTTCCCATTTAACCTGATACAGAACTACAACAAAGGAAACTATCATTGCCACTGCAAAGATTGGCAGGCAAATTCGAATAATTGTAATGATTGCGTTTGACAGGATAGAACCTGCTAATGCAATGGAGAACTCAGTACCAGAAAGCACATCGATATTCGTAAAGGAATTACGATAAATCTCAATAAACTGCTTTGCCATACTTCCGGAAAATAATTTTAAAATGATGAAAAGTGTTGCCAGACCGGAAGCTGTAATTAATTCGGTGCTCCTTGCAACCTGTCCTTCATGTCTTGCATCCTGCAGCTTTTTGGCTGTAGGTTCTTCTGTTTTATCAGCACCTTCCGCAAAATATTGAAGGTTGTAAGAAAGACGGTATGAAGCATAACGAATTTGATCAATCTGAATCATCTGTTTTCCCGCTTTCACTAAACTTGCTATTCATCTAATGTAATAATGCTATAGAATCCTTAAGCAATTCTATCATTTCATTAAAAATAAAATCAGCAACCGATGGAATTAATTCAACAATCAGAGCCAGTACGATCAAGCCTACAAATATCTTTAACTGCATTCCGATTACAAACATATTCATCTGTGGTGCTATCTTAGAGATAATTGCCAAGATTGTATTAACCACCAAAATTGCTGCATATACGGGTAAAACGATACGAAATCCGATTTTAAAATAATCTGTAAGATATTTTACCATCAGGTGATAGGTTCCCGGATTTAAAACTACATCACCGAGTCCGACAACCTGAAAGGAGTCTATAATTGCTCTGATAAAGTAATGATGCAGGTTAGTGATTAACATCATTAACAGTACTAAATATCCATAGAAATTCGCTGTTATCGTTGTTTGGATATTCGTTGTAGGATCGAATTCGCTTACCATCGAGAAACCAATTTCCATATCAATGATTTCTCCGGCATAAGCCACTATCTGATATGCGATATTAGCGAAAAAGCCCATAACAGCTCCCGCAATTGCTTCCTTAACAGCAAGAATTGCATACTCGATAACACTTTCGTATTCCGGTGATGTATACGGAACTGTATAGAATAGGATAGCCGCCATAAATATAGCTAATCCTGCTTTTATTCTGACAGGCACATTCCTCAACGAAAAAAAAGGAGCCGTATATATAAAACCGGTGATCCTCACAAGTATTAATAAATAAGCTTCAAAATTTTCGATTGTAAATGTCATAGATTATTAACGTAATAGCTTAAATTGGAGATTAATTCAACAGTATATTCTTTTAAAGAGTTCATAATCCAGCCACCAAACAGCATTAAAATCAAAAATACTGCAATCAACTTCGGAACAAATGTGAGGGTTTGTTCCTGTATTGAGGTAACTGTCTGCAGGATGCTGACAACCAGACCAACCACCAAAGAGGCGAGGAGCATCGGAGCAGATGTCTTAAGTATCAGGTATAATGCCTGTCGTGCAATATCAATAATGACTAATTCATTCATCTTTACCTCCTACGCTAGTAAAACGTCTTGACGAGTGATCCGATTATTAAGTTCCAACCATCTGCCATGATAAATAATAATATTTTAAACGGCATGGAAATCATCGTAGGCGGTAACATCATCATACCCATGGACATCAACGTAGATGCCACTACCATATCTATTACAATAAACGGTATGTATATTATAAATCCTATAATAAACGCTTTACGCAATTCACTGATGATAAAGGAAGGGATGATAACTGTGATTGGAATCTCTGCTTCGGATTTCAATGAATTAGCATTAATTTTAGCTATATCCAAAAATAGTCTTAAATCCTTGGGTTCTGTCTGCTTCAGCATAAAAGTACGAATAGGAGCTACTCCTGCATCAAATGCCTGTTCCTGTGTTATCTTACCTTCATTCAATGGCTGAATTGCATCGGTATTAATCTGACTAATGACCGGGGACATGATAAAGAAAGTAAGGAATAAGGCAAGGCCAATCAATACCTGGTTTGGCGGCGTAGTCTGCGTACCCAGGGCTGATCTGACAAAATGTAACACAATAATAATTCTGGTAAAGGAAGTTACCATAATTAAGATTGAAGGAGCCAGGCTGATTATTGTCAGTACCATCAGCATCTGGAGCGTTGAAGAAAGGCCGGTGGAATTCTCACCTGTATTCAGATTAAACTCCAGAGGTCCTAAGGTTCCGCTTACACTATTCCCACTATTCGCAGTGGTAGATGCTGCTGTGCTATCTGTCGTTGTAGCATAAGCATATCCCCCTTTACAAAAGGTCAATATACATATTGTCAATAATACAATGATTACGGCAGGCTTTCTTTTTAAGCATTTTCTGTCATGATTATTCATGGATACCAACCTTTACTTATTCATATTCCTTAACTTATCGAGTGTCTTTTTAAAAGACAGTTTATCTCCTGCGTTCATATCCCTGATATAAACTTCGGCCTCATCCAATTCAGTAATATAATTAATCGTATCCTTACCAATTGCTATTACGACATATTTATTGGCTATTTTAACAATCTGAATCACCTTATTTGTGCTGATCCGATAAGAGTCGATAACTTCAAAATTACTGTTTTTCATCTGATTGACCTTAATACCTCCGACAAATTTCGTGGTGTAATAAGAGGCAACCAGAATAATAATTAATAAAAAAACTAAGCCAACCAATTGCAGAAAATTATCCGTTGTGGATCCTGTCGTCGTAACCCCGTTAGCTATATTATCTGTAAGACTCTGATTGGCTGACGAAGTAGCACTCGCTTTCACCTTCGATAATATATCCGCTAAAATGACCATAGTTTTTCCATACATCACAAAATCAACCTACTGCTTTCTTCACTGCTTCTAATACTCTGTCTGCCTGGAACGGTTTAACGATAAAATCCTTTGCTCCAGACTGAATAGATTCAATAACCATTGCCTGCTGGCCCATGGCGGAACACATAATTACGTTGGCACTTGGGTCTGTAGCTTTGATTTTCTTTAATGCCTGGATTCCATCCATCTCAGGCATTGTAATATCCATCATAACCAAATCAGGCTTTGTTTCCTGGTACTTATCAACTGCCTTTAATCCGTTTTCTGCTTCGCCTGCTATATTATAGCCGTTCTTAGTCAAGATATCCTTGATCATCATTCTCATAAACGCTGCATCATCACAAATCAAAATACTTTTCGCCATATTTAATCTCCTATCTTATTGTGTTTTAAATAAATTTAAATTGCTTGCTTTTGTTTTATAATTTCAGTTACTCGGATACCGAAAGCTTCTTCCATGACAACTACTTCACCCTTAGCAACAAATTTACCATTTACTAACACATCAATCGGTTCGCCTGCCAGACGGTTAAGTTCTATGATGGTCCCCGGAGTAAAATCCAATATTTCTTTGATGGATTTGCTTGTCCTTCCTAATTCAACCGTAACCTCCAAAGGCACATCCATTAATAAATCGATGTTTTCCGGTTGCACAATATTACTCGTCATCGGAGTAAATGGTGCAAACTGCACCTGCTGGACATTGACATCCTGAACCGTCGGCATCATGTAAGGCATCTGCGGCATACCCTGGTTAGGATAAGGCATCTGTGCATATGGATTGTACTGTGGCATCTGCATCTGCGGCTGCTGCATCTGAGGCTGCATCTGTGGCTGCGGAGCCTGAGTTATCGGCGGAGGCGTCGGAGCTTTCTTCGCTGTATTATCCATGGCCGGTCTTGTAGGAATGTCGGGTTCCATTGTTGAAGCCTGAATGAATTGCTTGTAGAGATCCCTTGCAAAATCAAATGGATAAAGCTGCATTAATACGCTGTCGACCAAGTTTCCGATTTCCATGTGGAAAGATACCCTTACAAAGCTTCCTTTGAGGAAATCTGCTATGTTCTCGCCACTCATATGTTCATATAGATCCACGACTGCAGAAGTCGGTGGACTGATATTTACTCTTTTTTCAAGCATTGAGGAAATCGATGTCGCTGCAGAACCCATCATCTGGTTCATGGCTTCACTGATTGCACTCAGATGCAATTCCGATAATTCTCCAGAAATATTAGTACCATCACCACCCATCATTAAATCGGTGATAGTCTTAACATCTTTTTCCTTCAGGATGAGAATATTATTACCATCCAGACCGTCCTCATAATAAATTTGTATAAATACACAAGGCTTGTCATAACTGTTAACAATATCTTTCCAGGTAGCATATTCAACCACTGGTGTGGTAATAACAACTCTTTGATTAACTAAGGAAAACAGTGTTGTAGCGGCTGTTCCCATACTGATATTTGATATCTCACCAATCGCATCCTTTTCAGCGTCGGTCAATTGTTCTGCGGCATTATTGGAAGACGAATCATCCGAAGTCATACCATTAAGTAAAGCATTTATCTCCTCTTGAGATAGCATACCATCCATAGTCTGTTACTCCTCTCCTCTGATAATTGATGAAATTTTTACCGCGTAGGAGCCTGCGGATGCACCCGGAAGTGCGGTAAATTTGTTTAAATTACCGACATAGACGGCCAATTCATCTTCTACTTTCGTGCTAAGCTTAATGATATCTCCGCTTTGCATATTCATGAAATCATTGACGGATATCGTGCTTTTGCCTAATACGGCACGTAACGGTACCCTTGCTTTTGAAATAGCTATTTCAATAATATCCTCATAGGATTTATCATCACTAAGCTGCATCGTGGAATACCAATATTTCGTATTCAGCTTATCAATAACTTTCTCAAGACATACATAAGGAAGACATATATTCATCATTCCTTCTATATTCCCTATTTTAATATTAAGTGTTACAATCGAAATCATCTCACTTGGAGATATGATCTGCGCAAACTGTGAGTTTGTTTCGATTCGCAGCAATCGCGGCTGCAGCTGTATTACATTCGCCCATGGTTCTCGAAGTAAATTCGTACAGATATTGAAAATACGCTCGATAATCGATAGTTCTATTTCTGAGAAATCCCTTATTTTCTCTAGCGGGTATCCTCCGCCTCCAAGCATTCTGTCTACAATTGCATATCCCAGATTATCAGCCAATTCAATTATGATATTACCCTCAAGTGGTGAAAAATCGATAATTCCCAGTAATACCGGATTAGATAAGGCATTCGTAAATTCAGAATATTGAACAGCCTCGGAATTCATTACTTCAACCTGAACATTTTTTCTTAGATACGCCGGAAGATTGGTGGAAAGCAGTCGGGCGTAATGTTCAAATATAATGTTCATGGTACGTAAATGTTCTTTGGAGAACTTGGATGGTCTGGCGAAATCGTAATTTTTAACCTGCTTTTCCGTCGTCTGCTGATATTCATCCGCATCAAGCTCACCGCTGCTAAGCGCCGCCAGCAGATTATCTATCTCGTTTTGGGATAGGACATCGCCCATTTACATTACCTCCCTAGCATTCTAGTTACATAATAACATAAAATAAGAATAAAATCATCATATTTCTTGCATATATGTGGTACTTCAAACCATTTTCCTAGTCTGTTATAATATTTCCAAAGGAAACCTTCATGATGAAGTCAGACTTGAACAGATCCTGGACACCGGCAAGTACCTGCTCCTTAATCTTCTCTTTATTGGAATTTACATTTACTTCATCAGCGGTGTACTGAGAGAAAGCATTCTGAACAATTTCTTCAATTGCATTCTTGTTTTCCGCAATCTTCGTATTTAAGGTAGCATAGTCCGCATGCTTGCTGTTCATCGCCAATGAAACATAGAATACTGCATAATGAGGGTTGGAATCAGTACTTTTCAAAGGAATGGTCAGTTTATCCGGTAATTCATAGCTGACAATGTCGGCTATTGAGACCTCCGCTTTGGCAGCATCGGGATTCTCCAATTCAAGATCAACAATGGATGCAACCTTGGTAACCAGCTGATTTGTTCTATTTGCGGAAGGAACAATTGCAAATATAAGAACTCCGGTCAGAACTGTATTAATTAGTACAATTGCCATAATAATAATCGTTAATATATTCTTCCTCACTTTGTATCCCCCTTGAATTTCATATTCGATGAATATCATCGAGATTGATAAGAAATCATCTTATCCTCCGCTGTATTCATTGTATATTTTATTTCATTCTTCTGTTTTTCGCTCTTCCTTCCGCCGTAGCATTGCTGGCGATGGGTTCATATTACAATTCTCGACTATATATCTCTTTTTTGTATAATATTACAAGATTTCTAACCTCTTGTCTACTTTCTTTTACTATTATTTTGTTTCCGGAGGTCAGTGTTATGATTGTGTCAGGAGCCTCCTCAACTTTTTCAATTAGTTCTGCATTGATGATTAGTTTGGTATCATTCAGTCTTGTCACTTCGATCATTTTTGTTCTCCTCCTTCCTTTCATCGATCTGATAGCGTCAACTTTACCCTAAGCATCGATATATTGTAAATAGAATTATGAAAAAGGGTGGCAGTTTTCGCCGCCACCCATCATTACTGACATATGGCATTCCTATTCATACATCAGCCCTGTGTTATCTCTTCAAATTGATCAGTTCTTCCAACAAGGTGTCAGATGTTGTTATTATTCTGGAGTTAGCCTGGAAACCTCTTTGTGTAGTAATCATATCCGTAAACTGCTGGGATAGATCAACATTGGACATTTCCAATACACCTGTGGTTAAGCTGCCGCCTCCCTGCGTAGGATCTTGTCCTATTCCATCAAATTCACCGGAGTTCTGCGTTGCAGCAAACATACTGTTGCCGACAGCTTCCAAGCCCGCAGGATTCGCAAAGCTTGCTACAGCAATCTGTCCTAGTAATCTGCTGTCTCCGTTGTCATATTTTCCGTAAATCTTACCGGAGGCATCAATGCTGACACCTGTCATATTACCTACCTTCTTACCGGCTCCAATTCCAGCCAGGCTTCCTTTGGTAGCCTCCAGTGACGAGGAACCACTGGTAGAATACATTGTAATCTTGGAGAAATCTACATCAATCGACTGGAATGGATTAGGATCGGCATTGATGGAAAAGCTAACGCTATTTCCAGGAGTTGAACCATCACCAACACTGACAAAGGAACCTGTAGAACCGTTAAACGTTAATAAAGGAGTATCCGTTGTATCGATTGTTACTGTTCCATCATCAGCTACATCTGCCTGATATTCGATTCCGCCGAAGCTGAAAGAGGTTATGGCAGATGCTTCATAGGTAACATCACCGGTATCCGCGTCGGTAAGTTTATTAACGAAGATAGATTGACCATCCTCATCCTTAATATCTGTTATAGCAGCCTTATATACATTGGTTGAGTCATCTGACTGCCATACTTTCATATCTGCTGTATAACTGTGACCCATATTATCATAAAATGAAAAATTAACTACCTTACCGGTATCACTGGTAACCTGTGTATCCTTACTATCAATATTACCGGATATGTATAAAGCGGTTGTAGCTTCCGGATTAGCATACATATTATCCGGAGCCATAATCGTAAGCGGGCTTACCGTATCAGCAATTGTTTTCGTAGGATCATTCGGATCTACCTGCCATCCCATAACTGCTGCACCTGTGGCTGTACATAACGTACCCTGAGCATCTACATTAAAGGAACCTGCCTTGGTAAAATAATTAGTTCCACTTTTGTTAACAACAAAAAAGCTGTCACCTTCAATCATTACGTCGAAGGGATTATCGGTTCTTTGAGAAGCACCGCTGGTCGTAATTGATGTAGTTATGGAAGCAACATTTGCTCCCAGACCGATCTGCATCGCATTACGTCCTGTGGATCCTGTTGTAGCATTAGGTCCGGATGCACTCTGCGTTGTCTGATAAAATACATCAGAAAAAGTAACGGAACTTGATTTAAAACCGATTGTGTTAACGTTTGAAATGTTATTACCTATTACATCCATCTTTGCCTGGTGTACTTTAAGTCCTGACACACCAGAAAACAATGATCTCATCATAGTTTTTTGACCTCCAATTTCTGCAACTCATCATTTGTATCCAATCTGTCAGTCATGGATACTTAAGCCTCCAAAAGGTCCGGCTTATTACATGATTACTGCGCCATCAATATTTGTAAATACTTTATCTTCCCCATCGTTTACAGCGGTGATTACCGTATTGTTCTTTACATTGACGATAAAGGCAAGATTATCTACCATTACTAAAGATTCATTTATTCCCTTCTCACTGGCTTTTTTTGCTCCACTTTCCAGTCTGGCCAGCTGATCATCCGTCAAATCGATATTGCGGCTTGCCAGCCTCTCATTCGCATGCTTGGAAAACTTTAATTCTGTCTCACTGGCGGCCTGCTGACTTTTTAATATTTCACTGAAGGGTGTGGAGACTACTTGCTTTGCAGCTGCTGCATTGTTACTCTTCGCGGCATTCAGCTGTTGCGTCATCTGCTCTATGGAAGGAAATTGATTTACAGGAATGTTCATAATTATCTCCATTCCGCCGCTTATCGCGACTCCTTGTACATTTCCGCTGCTTATACTGTTATGTATTAAGCTTCCTTTGATTTACTGCAGTTTCTTATGCTGTTGTAGTGCCAGATGCCGTTGTATCTGCTACTGTACTATCTGAAGCTGTTGTAACTTCAGCCGTACTATCACTGCTTGTATCATCAATTACAGCGTTTTGTACCTGAAGTGTTACCTTATCCTTTATTGTCGTGTATTGCGAGTCATTAAATGCTACTGTTACTTTATATGTACCATTGTCATATCCACTGAAAGCGGATGCTTTGACGGTTACTTTATTACCGGAAACACTTACCAGCGACGAATCAACTATTTTATCGTTGATTGCTATTGCTACTTTGTCAGCTACGGTATTACCGGAACCAAGGTTAACATCAAAGGTCAGATCCTTTGGATTAGCTGCATCATATTTTAATGCCGTTGCATTCGTTACTCCCGGAAGTCCCTTCTCTGTCAAATAAGTGTCATCGATCACACTGTCTAGCTGATCAATTCCATATAAACTGCCATTGATGGATAACTGCGCCTTTGATCCGTTCATATTAACGAAATCCACTCTGCCGCTGATATAAGTCGTGTCACCGGTTGTATTCTCCGCTTTCACAATAACATTTTTGCCAACGAGGCTGAAGGCTTGCGAAGTGGATGCTGAAGAACTAAGATTTTGAAGCTGTTCCAATTGTGAGAATGTCGCCAGCTGGGATATATATTCCGTATCCGTATTCGGATTCAAAGGATCCTGATATTTCATCTGCGTTGTCAGCAGTTGTAAAAATGCATCCTTACCAAGCTCATTATTCGTGGTTTTTTTAGTAGTCGTTGAGGACTTTGTCTGTTGAATTACTCCATCCTTCACTGTTTGTACCAAATCACTCATGTCTTTCCTCCTTTCGTAAGTGTTTATTCTTATGTAATCTTTCTTATGTAATAATTCTTATGTAGTAATTCTTATGTAGTAATTCTTTGTAGTAATTCTTTGTAGTAATTCTTATGTAGTAATTCTTTGTAGTAATTCTTTGTAGTAATTCTTTGTAGTAATTCTTTGTAGTAATTCTTTGTAGTAATTCTTTGTAGTAATTCTTATGTAATAATTCTTAGGTAGTAAACCTTATGTAATCTTCCTTCTGCATTCTCTGCTATTATCAGCAGCTCTGCATTATGCCGTGTAGTCAATCTGGCTGCCTCTGATACCTGTCACATCCTGAGTGGTTGCATCTTCAACAGCATCATCCGTCATTTGGATGGCTTCTTCCAGAGTAATCTTCTTACCGTTATTATTCTGTTTGGAATTATCCTGCTCTTTCGCTGCATCCTGACTGTTCTGATCAAAAGCATAATTTGCAACAGTTACTTCAATTGCATCCACCTTTAATCCCTGTGCAGATAAGGTTTCCTTTAAGGTATTCATCTGACTTTCAATTGCTTCTTTACTGACTTCATTCTGAACTACGAACTGTGCTGTCATAACACCGTTCTTGGATTGTACGGTTAGATTAACCTTGCCCAGATTTTCCGGGTTCAGCTGTAATTCCATTGATGTCTGATCCGTATTTACCGTAACCTTGATGCTCTCAATAATCTGATTGGCTATTTCACGAAGCTGAGTCACCTGAACCATGTTACCTGAAAAGCTTACCTGAGTTTCCTTCGTTGCACCAACTAAGTTATCAACGAAAGCCTGGAATTGATCCGGTGCCTTCAGGTTCTTGTTATCATGCTTGCCTGTATCCTGATGTGCTCCGGTGTTGCTTTCTTTGGTATTGTCGGTTTGAACCAATTCAGTCTTGCTGCCTTTTACGCTGTTCGTATCATCGGATGAAGCAGCATCCTCTGATTTCTTATTAACAGCTTCCGGCTGCTTCTCCTCTTGCGTCGCTGTAGCAGCTGCAGCATCAGATGTTTCAGTCGTCTGAGATATTGCTGTCTGAGGGTCAGTCGGCGTTTGTTCACCAGCCTTAGTAAGTATTGCATCAATCTGTTCCTTAGTTAATCCCAGATCAGCGTTTGTTATTATCCCATCAACCTTTTGAAGCAATTCCTTCATCTGATTAGCCAGATTTTCATCCGTTAATGCCGATAAAATATTCGTCTGCCCACTGTTTGCGAGAACTAACTGTTGTAAGTTATCAGGATTGAGTAAATCGGTTATGGTCATCCCCTGATCCTGAAGAAGCTGATTTAATTCTTCTTGCGAAAGATTTAACGTATTCATGACTGCTTGTTGAACTGACTGAAGCATTCCGACGATTTCTGAAATCAACTGTTCATTAACAGTTACATCCCCAGTTGAAGCTTCTTTATCTTCTGTACTACCGGTATCCTTCACGGTATTCGCCTTTGCGTTTCCCGTCTGATTTGCTGCAGTTGTATTATCTGTCGATGCAGCTTTTGTCTGAACATTATCTGTCTGATTGTCTGTAAGATCAGCATCATCACTTTTATTTGTCTGCGCAGCACCGGTTTTCTGAAAGGATGTCTTCTTAACTGTTGTGCTATCTACATTCCCGGCAGTATTCTGACCAGTTTTCATGTTATTGCCTATGAACAGGTCAAAGCCCTTCCCTGCTTGTTTTCCTTTTGAAGTGACGCTTGGTGTGCTTCCAAACAGATTAGCTGTCTGTGTCATAACGCTTTGCGTCATCATGTGGTTTCCTCCTTTCTTCAAGGCAGTCTGTATTAGTGAAGAATACAGAGCCTCTTATGATATTTATAATAAGAAGTATTGAAAGCTTCCTACTATCTTCTCGGTCTTACTGGGTAACAGAAGCCAGTTTTGCTGCATCCATATCCAGCATCTTCTTTGTGATCTTCGCCGCAACAACACTATCCATCTGTGCCAGAATTGCCGCGCTTTCTTTCGGCTTCATGCTTAATAAGATCTCTGCGACGGATTCCACATCAGCTGTCATTGTCTGCAAAATCTGGGCTGCCGCTGCGGGCTCCATGCTTTTATAAATATCAGCCTTTTCCTGTATCGCATCCGAATATTGCAGCTGCTCAACTACCTGTCTGTATATCTCCGCTGCATTCGTTGGATCAATTGCTTCATAGTATTTTTTATATTCTTCTATGCTTGGGGCAGCATCGGCAAATACTACATTCTTATCAAACTCGGCAACTCGTGCTTCAAAAGCCTTCTGATTATCTTCAAAAACCTTTAAACGGTCAATCTCTGCCTGCAGGTCAGCAACCGTAGAATTGCTGTCCGTACTGGTTTTATCCATATCAGCGATTGTTGCTTCCAGCTCATGGATTTTTGCCACAGCCTCAGCAAGGGAAGAATATTCGTAATTATTCTCGTCCGCTACCTGCGTATCTGATACACTCGGAAGAATACGGTTGATGACCGGAACATCCTTCAATATCGGTCTTAATACTCCGGAACCAAAGCCACCGACATCCAGTTTAATCAAGATACCGAATACTGCTAGCCATATAATTACTATCAAGAGTGCAATAAGAACGGTTAAGATCTTATTCCCCTCTTTTTTTTCTTTATTTTCCTCTTTATTCTTCTTCGCCATTAAGTGTCCTCCTCAGGAAGCGTAGGATTGCTGTAATGAAAACTGTTAAGCTCATCGATTTCTTTACGCTCCTCGGCATCAAATTCAAGTAAATATTCCTCAAAAGCCTTTTCCTTCAGCCGTTCCTGCGTCTTTCGTTCTACCATCGCATCACTAAGCCGAATTCTGGCAACCTCTAACCGGTGAGCAGCATTTTTAACGACTGTAGCCTGCTGTTTGATATTCATCTTCATAACATCAATGGCCTGTTCGCACTGCTTGATTTTGATGATATCAAGCCTGTCGGATCTTAAGCTTCTCAGTTCTTCCTCATAAGATTTCTTTCTGCTTTCCATCTGCTCCAGCTTCTCTTCTTCCATAGTCAGACGAAGTCTGGCATTTCCATAGGCGATCTTCATCTGATCTTCCAGCTTTTGCTTTATCTGAAGCAGATTTTCCATTGAATATATGAACTTTTTCATTATTTATCAAATATCTCCATCAGTAATGTAATTTCCTCAGCAAGTCCCAGCTTTGTATCCACATCCTGCTGCAGGAATTCATTCACTTCTTTTATTTTTGATATAGCATAATCAATATCAGCATTGGAACCACTCTTATAAGCTCCAATATTAATCAGATCTTCCGCATCGTAGTAAGTTGCCAGAACGTTCTTCAATTTGCCTGCCGCTGCTTTATGCTCCGATGTTACAATGGAACTCATACATCTTGATATACTCTGAAGGATATCGATTGCAGGATAATGGTTTTTATGTCCGAGCTTTCTGGATAACATGATATGCCCATCCAGAATACTTCGTGCGGTATCGGTAATAGGTTCATTAAAATCATCACCGTCTACCAGAACCGTATAAAGTCCGGTGATGGAGCCATGTTCTGAATTACCGGCTCTCTCAAGCAGCTTTGGCATCTCCGAATAAACACTCGGCGGATATCCTCTAGAAACCGGCGGTTCACCGGAGGCAAGTCCTATCTCACGCTGCGCCATAGAGTAACGGGTCAGGGAGTCCATCATCAGCAAAACATCTTTTCCCTGATCCCTGAAATATTCAGCAATTGCTGTTGCAGTCTTAGCTGCCTTTTTACGCATCAATGCTGGTTTATCAGAGGTTGCGACAACAAGAACTGATCTCTTTAATCCTTCTTCTCCAAGGTCACGCTCGATGAATTCACGTACCTCTCTGCCTCGCTCTCCGATTAATGCTATGACATTGATATCGGCTTTTGTATTTCTGGCAAACATACCGAGCAGGGTACTCTTACCAACACCGCTTCCTGCAAAGATACCAATTCTCTGACCTTTACCCACGGTCAGCATCGCATCCACTGCTTTTACTCCAAGTGGCAATACTTCACCAATAATTTTGCGTTTTAACGGATCAGGAGGAGCTGCTTCTGCAGGATAAAAGGTATTACAGTAAAGCTCAGTCTGATCCAGGGGATTACCAAGTCCATCCAGGGTCATACCCAGAAGGTTTTCACCAACAGGAACCTTGAAGGTTGATCCGGAGTTTTCTACCAGACTTCCGATACCTACTCCTGTCATATCATCATAAGGCATCAGAAGAATTCTGTTCTCACGAAAGCCGATTACTTCTGCAAGCTTCTTCTCTGACTGACCAACTCCGGTAATATAACATACATCATTCAGGTTTGCGCTTGGACCCGATGCCTCAATCGTAAGACCAACCATTTTAACGACCTTACCGATTTCTCTTTCATATGATTTATCAAGAAGCTGCCTGTATTTATTAAAATCGACTGTAATCATGTTACCTGCCTTTGTATAGTACGCTTCAGTTTATGGAATATATCGGCAAAATTCGCCAAAAGCTAAATACTGCCGATTAATTTTAAATCAGTAATCAGGTTATTCAGTTGAACATCAAGACTGCAATTAATAACTTTTAGCTCTGTTTCGATCAGGCATTGGTTTTTCTTAAAGCTCAAATCTTCCGAGATATATAATTCAACCTCGCGCCCGATAGCACCGAGAAGGAGATTTTTACGCATGGAAATATACTCATAATCCTCTTTGGAAACCCGGATTGTGTACTCATTGCTCTTGTCCATGTTCTTAATTGCTTTACTGATCAGATAGAAAATAACCTCATCCTTATCTTCTACAACAATGCCGGTAATCTTCTCTACCAATGCAGCAATCAGCTGAACCATCTGCGGTTCCAGAGCTTTTGCCATGTCTTCATATTCAGCCTGCAGCTGTCTTTCCTTCTCATCATACTCAGCTTTCAGCTTCTGAGCCTCATTTTTGACTTGAAGCATACCAACCTCATAGCCCTTTTTCTGAGCTGCGGTATAAGCATCTTTTTTAATCTGCTCTGCTTCTTTCTTGGCCTGCTCCAGAATCTGCTCGGCTTCATTCTGTGCTTCTTCTAATACCTTAGTACTCTTCTCCTGAAGCTCTTCCGGGGATGGAAGTGCTTCTACTACCACAGCCTTTAACCCTTCTACAAAACCTTCCGTAAATCTTTCCGGTTGGTTGACGACTGTTCTAAATATTGCATTTTTTCTCTCTTCGAGCTCCTTATCTATCCTAAGATGAGTATCAATTGTCTTCTTTGCCTCATCATCGCAACGTACGCAGTAAGCTTTAATTACATTAGACAACGATCTCGTCACCTCCGCCTCTCGAAATAATAATTTCTGAGGAATCTTCCAGTTTTCTTATAATATTAACAATCTTCTGCTGAGCTTCTTCCACATCCTTCAAACGTACAGGACCCATGTATTCCATGTCTTCCTTGATCATTGCAGACAGACGTTTCGACAGGTTGTTAAAGATAACATTCTGAACTTCTTCATTGGAGCCTTTCAGAGCAACTGCCAGCTCATTATTATCAACTTCACGAAGTACTCTCTGGATGGATTTATCATCGAGGCTGAGAATGTCTTCGAATACGAACATCTTTCTTCTGATTTCATCTGCAAGTTCAGGCTCTTCAATCTCCAAGGTTTCCATGATGTGTTTTTCGGTACCACGGTCAACCGTATTGAGGATTTCGACGATGGAATCGACACCACCGACAATGGTGTAATCCTGATTTACTAAGGAAGCAAGCTTACGCTCCAATACTTTTTCCACTTCTTTAATAACATCAGGAGACGTACGATCCATCTGGGCGATACGTTTAGCAACATCAGCCTGCTTATCAGGAGCTAATGATGAAATAATTGTTGAAGCCTGTCCAGGTGAAAGATAGGATAAAATCAATGCGATGGTCTGAGGATGCTCATCCTGTATAAAGTTCAACAGCTGGGACGCATCCGTCTTTCTTACGAATTCGAAAGGACGTACCTGGAGGGAAGCGGTCAGCTTGCCAATAACATCTCTTGCCTTATCAGCACCGAGAGCTTTTTCCAAAAGCTCCTTCGCATAAGCGATACCGCCTTCAGCAATATATTGCTGAGCAAGACAGATTTCATAGAATTCATCAAGTACCTGATCCTTGGTAGCCGGCGAAATGCTTCTTGTATTGGCTATCTCCAGGGTCATGGTTTCTATTTCTTCTTCCTTCAGGTGCTTAAAAATATTCGCTGAACGTTCCGGTCCCAGGGAGATTAATAAAATAGCGGCTTTCTGGGTACCAGAAATATCATTGTTAATCTTTGCCATAGCAAACCTCCTTAGTTCCAGTCTTCATTGAGCCAGTTGCGCAACAGCTGTGCCACTGCTTCGGGTTTTTCATCCACAAACTTCTCTATCATTCTTCGAACTTCAGATACCTCATTGAAATCAATATCCTCAATCGTCTGATTTTCCTTCGTTGTAGCAAGTAGCTGTTCCACAGATAATTCCGGTTCAAGTTCGGTAACTTCCACCGGTCTCACACCCCTGAATACTACGTATACCAGCAGTGCTACAATCAATACAGCTAATATTATCTGCAGATAATCCGTCCAGCTCTTTGCAGTAACTGTCTTTGGAACGAATACCGGCTGGTCATAAGCATTGATGGTAATCTTATCTACAGAAATACCGGTTGCGGCAGATACCAGGGTGTAAATGGTCGGATCTACCGTTAAGGTCGTTCTGGCACTGTTCTGCAGCGCATACTGTGCAAAGGTTGTACCCTGTAATAATCCCTGGGTCTGAAGATCTTCTTCCTTATAGGTGGTTACCTTAGTTAATACAATACCAATCGAGGAATTTGCAGGGACAACAGCACCCACCTCATATTGGGTATTCGTCTCTTTATAATTGGGTGTATAATCATATTCCTGAATGTCTACCTTACCATCGGAGGATGTAGTATCCGTCGTTGTATAGGTTGTTGCACTGTTCGAATCAGTTCCTGGGGTACCGCCTGAGGTTCCGGCATTCTCTGATTTGTAGGTATAACTATGACTGTACAGACCCTGATCCTGACCGTCAGCAGGTGTATATTGCTTATAGAGTTCCGATACGACGTCCATGTTAAAATTCAGGTTCGGCATTATGACAGCATCATCAAAGCCGCTCTTAATCAAGCCTGTATAAAGATTATTAATATAGGTATTACGCAGACGATCTTTGTAATCCTGCGTACTGCTTACAGTACCGGAATATAAATCATCTCCGCCGCCGTAAAGCAGATTACCGTATTGGTCTGCTACTTTAATTGAGTCCGGTTTTTCATTACCAATGACTGCCGCAACTACCTCAGCAATTGTCTGAGCTGTTTTAGACTCAAAATCAGTATTAATGGTCAGCATTACGCTTGCGCTTGTATCCTTTGCCTCAGTAAGTATCGAATCCGTGGAATCACTAGGAATATAGTTAACCTCTGCGTCCTCTACACCTTTCATTTTCATGATGCTGCTGCGCAGCTGGTTCTGAAAATACAGGTTTAACTTAAGGGTACGGTCACTGTTGGTCGTACTTAAGCTGTTGTTGAGAAGATCATCCACAGTGATTCCTGTTGAAGGGATATCATTAGTTGCCAAAAGAAACATTGCATCGGATGATTTGTCGGCATCTACATAAATTGTCAGGTTATCCTGACCTACCTTGTAAGCGATACCATCATTTTTTAAAAGGTCTACAATTGAAGCAGCATCCTTTGTCGAATCAGCAATTGTAAGCTTTTCATAATTAGTCCTCTGCATTAAAAAAACGAGTAAAGTAAACGCAAAAATAACAATACAGACGGCACTGATGATGATTGTCTTCTGCTTGCTCGTATATTTATTCCATATATCTAAAAGCTGTTTTAATATTTGCTTAGCTCTATCAGCCATTACTCTATGCTCCTATGCGTGTTTTTACCGTTCTTTAGAATTGAAGGTTCATAATTTCCTTATAAGCATCCATTACGTTATTACGGATTGCAACAGTATATTGCAGCGATAAATTTGCTTTCTGCTGGGCAACCTGAAGATCATGCGTACTGTCGGTAAGACCAAGCGCATATGAAGTTTCAGCTTCTTGTGCGGCGTTCGAATAATCGTTCGTCTCATTTACCAGGTTAACCGCTGCCTGGAACATGCTTTCAAAAGAAGCATTATTATTCTCTGAAGTCTTTGTTGTCGAATTTGAGCTTAACTTAGTTAAGTCTGTTAAACTATTTACTGAAGTAATATTCATTCATGGTCTCCCTCTGCTGCCTGATAGCAGCATATATTATTGATTCATATTTCCATCCGGATTAATATAACTATTTACCTACTTCGAGACCTTTCATCGCCATGTTCTTTGTTGCATTGAATGCAGTCACATTCGCTTCATAGGAACGGGAAGCATCAATCATATCCGTCATTTCCTGAACAACATTAACATTGGGATAAGTAACATAGCCATCCGCGTCTGCATCAGGATGGGAAGGATCATAAACCTTGCGCATCTCTGTTTTCGTATCTTCAGCGATTTGGGTTACCTTCACGCCATTACCGTCTGTTCCCGCAGTTTTCATAAGGACATCACTAAAAGGCGTATTATCTTTTTCCGAAAAAACTACTGTTTTCCTTCTGTATACATTGCCATTCTCATCACGGGTTGTATTCACATTGGCGATATTCTGCGATATGATATCAAGCCTAAGCCGCTGGGCAGTCATACCACTCGCACTGATATTCAGTCCGCTCATCATTGACATAAAATTAACCCCCCTGTGTCATTTGTTTTGATTTCATTCATGGTTTATATAATTATTATATAATATGTATCAATACTTATCTTGTAAGTACTGCTTTGATTCTGTTAAATTCCTGTGTCATGGAATCTAAGAGAGCATCGTAACGGATCTGATTATCAGCCAAATAAGAAGATTCCGTGTCGATATCAACATTATTACCGTCCAGGCGGTAACTGGTTGAAGAATTATCGGTGTATACTGTAGCATTCAATGTATCTAAGTTGACATTAGCAACCTTGGAATCTAAAGAGCCTTCCCCCGCCAAAGCCGACTGCAGATATGATTCAAATTGCACATCTTTTCTCTTATAGCCTGGTGTATCAACATTTGCAATATTATTGGCAATAACTTCGTTTCTTTTCCAGCTTGCATCCGCAGCTTTATCCAGTACATTAATGTAGTTAAACGCGTTAGAACCTATCATCTCTACACTCCTTTCCATCCTATAAACATTATAATAAATATAAAAAAAAACACAAGATATATTTGCAAATTTAGTAGAATAATACTATCTCTTGTGGAATTATGCGTAAAGATATATAACTATTTTGTAGAAATTTCACCTATTTTACAACATACGCTAACATTATGTAAAATAGCCTAAAATAAGGGAATTTCATGGATCGTGATACTAAAATCCTTCCAATTTTTCTATCGCAAATAAAAAAGGATTTATCGGAAATACCTTTCCCACAAATCCCTTTGTTTTAATTACTCCATTTAATAAATATTCATAATTAATTATTGCTCATATTCTTCAATTCATCAAATACCACGTCATTGAGTACCCGGATATAGGTTCCCTTCATTCCTGAAGAACGGGATTCAATGACACCGGCGCTTTCGAATTTGCGAAGCGCATTCACGATAACTGATCTTGTGATACCAACTCTGTCAGCAATCTTGCTTGCTACCAGAATTCCTTCATTTCCCTTCAGTTCTTCAAAAATATGGGTGATTGCTTCTAATTCCGAAAAGGATAATGTACTGATTGCAGACTTCACAATCTGTACCTTTCTGTTCTCTTCCGCATTTTCCTCATTCACGGAACGCATCATCTCAAGGCCAACCACGGTAGTACCGTATTCACTTAAAATGATGTCATCCAGAGTGTACTGCGGACCATTTTTATATAGGAATAAGGTTCCCAACCTCTCTCCTGCAATATCTATCGGTGTAATGATCGCCTGATAGGAGTCAACGTTATCAAACTCAAAGCCAAGGGTTCTTAAATTAACATTCTCTTTGGTAGATAATATATTTAAAAGTCTTTCATTCAAAAGCCCGTCGATATGTCTTCCAACAGCGTCCTTAATCAGTTCCTTGATTTCAATGATATCATTACGGTTCTTAACACCGAGTACTTTGCCTTTGCGGCTGATTACCAATACATTAGATACAAGTATTTCGCTCAAGACCACACAGATGTCATTAAACACAACCTTATGCGAGTTATTATTATGCAGTAGGTTGTTAATCTTTCTTGTTTTATCCAATAACTGTACGCTCATTAAATATTTCCTCCCGGCTTTCATTGTTCCCTATAGCTTCTCCATTCACATTAAGAGATAATGTCCATTTTATGGAAGAAGGTAATACAATCAGAATCCCTTCTTAATTGTATTACCTTTTTGATTTTAGCATATGTTATTCTTAAAAACAATAGTCTTTTCTTCATTTTGGCACACATTATTAGATAATTCATATTTTTTTTATCCAATTTTGTATTTTTACAAAAATAGTATTAATATTTAATTTATTTCGAACTACTAATTACATAACCACATTTTGGATTTTCACATACCAGTCTATTCCCTTTTTCCACAACAACTCCGCCGCACTTTTCACAACTTGTGTTCGAAGGCTTCTGCCATGTCATAAAATCACAATCCGGATTGTTGGCACAACCATAGTATCTTCTACCCTTCTTAGTCTTGCGAACTACTATGTCACTGCCGCAGTTCGGACAGGAAACACCGATTTTCTCCAGATAAGGTTTCGTATTCTTACAATCAGGGAAGCCTGGGCATGCTAGGAATTTACCGTGAGGACCATATTTCACAACCATGTTTCTGCCGCACAATTCGCAAACCTCATCCGTAACCTCATCCTCAATCTTAATCTGATCCAGTTCGTCATGAGCATTATTAACAGCTTCCATAAGATCAGGATAGAAGTTACTGACTACCGTCTTCCAATTGACAGTACCATCTTCCACACAGTCAAGCAGTGATTCCAGATTAGCAGTAAAATTCTCATCTACGATACTTGGAAATGCAAGCATCATGATCTTATTCACCGCTTCACCCAATTCAGTGACATACAGATTCTTATTTTCCTTCACCACATATCTTCTAATAATAACTGTCGTAATGGTCGGAGAATAAGTACTGGGCCTTCCGATGCCAAGCTCTTCCAGGGTCTTAACGAGGGAGGCCTCCGTATAATGAGCAGGCGGCTGGGTAAAATGCTGGCTCTTGTTTAGCTGTAACAGGGTCAGCTTATCACCTTCCTGTAAGCCTTCAAAAATCACTCCGCTTTCCTCTTCTTCCTCCTCAGGTGTATAAACACTCATAAAGCCGTCAAAAATCAGCTTGGAAGCGGAAGCGGTAAAACGGTAATCCTTTGCATCTATCTTAACAGTATTTGTCTCATATCTGGCAGGCTGCATTCTGCTGGCAACGAATCTCTTCCAGATTAACTGGTAAAGACGGAATTGATCCCTGTTTAAGGAATCCTTAACATCATTCGGGCTAAATTCTATATAAGTAGGACGGATAGCTTCGTGGGCATCCTGAATCTTCTTACCGGTACGTCCCTGATTTTCTTCCTGGGCAACAAATTCCTCACCGTAATTCTCTTTCACATACTGCTTTGCTGCCTGATCTGCTTCATCACTGATACGGACGGAGTCAGTACGCAGATAAGAAATCAGACCGACCGTACCATGTCCCTTAATATCAACACCTTCATATAACTGCTGGGCAAGCTGCATCGTCTTCTGCGTGGAATAATTCAAGGCTTTGGATGCTTCCTGCTGAAGGGTACTGGTTGTAAAAGGAAGAGGTGCTTTGCGGATACGCTCACTCTTTTTAACCTCGCTTACCTGGAATATCGCATTTTTGATATTTTTTAAAATTTCATTCATTTCCTCTTCGGAACGAATCACTTTTTTTGAAGTGTTTAATTTAGCTACCAGCGGTTTCTTCTTGCCTGTGATATCGAATTCTGCTTCCAGATTCCAATACTCTTCCGGCAAAAAGGCATTGATTTCATCCTCTCTGTCACAGATGAGGCGGAGCGCAACTGATTGTACTCTGCCTGCACTCAATCCCCTCTTAACCTTCTCCCATAAAAGAGGGCTGATTTCATATCCCACCATCCGGTCCAGAACTCGTCTTGCCTGCTGAGCATTCACCAGATCCATATCGATGTCCCTGGCTTGCTTTATTGATGATTTAATTGCATTCTTCGTTATCTCATTGAAGGTAATCCTGCTGGTATCCTTCTCTTCTAATTTTAATGTCTGGTATAAATGCCAGGAGATTGCTTCTCCTTCACGGTCAGGGTCAGTTGCAAGATACACTTTATCTGATTTCTTAACTTCCTTGCGAAGCTTCGCCAGCAGATCCCCTTTTCCTCTGATTGTAATATACTTTGGCTCAAAATTATGTTCAACATCGTAACCCGTTTGGCTTTTCGGTAAATCTCTGACATGGCCGTTCGATGCAAGAACTTCATAATTAGCACCTAAAAATTTCTTTATTGTTTTTGCTTTTGCCGGGGATTCCACGATAACAAGATGTTTTGGCATATTAAAAAAACCTCATTTCTGTGTTTAAATGAAACAAAACTATCCGGTTTACAATAAATTCAGTACTGAAATGACAAAAGTCAAACAAGAAATATAGTTGCCGGGTAGTCATGAAAAACGCTGTCTGGATATCTTATTTTGTTCAATCCTGCGCTATATAATAATTTTTCATTGTTTGTTTTACCAAGCCCCTAAGCTCCAAAATCAACAACTTTTCCATCAATAAATCCATGGAAAGTCCAGTCTGTACGGCTATTTCCTCGATATGCTTAGGGTCTAAACACAGAGAAGCATACACTATTTTCTCATTCAATTCAAGAAGTTTATTATTTTTTTTGAAATTTGGTACTGATTTCTTATATTCCAGAATGAAATCTTCAAGAATATCTTCGGGAGTCGTAACTAATTTTGCCCCCATTTTTATTAAATTATTACAGCCACAACTCAGCTGATCGGATACTTTGCCGGGAAGTGCATAAATATCTTTACCCTGTTCCAGACCAATATCAACGGTAATTAAAGAACCGCTTTTCTCTTTGGCTTCAATGACCAGTATTCCGTCACACAGTCCGCTGATGATTCGGTTTCTCATCGGGAAGTTGCCGGCAAAGGGCTGAACTCCGGGCGCATATTCGGAGATAATGCCGCCATTTTTCTGCATTTCCATGAATAAATTGATATTTTCCTTCGGATAACAGATATTAATCCCGCACCCCAGAACTCCGTAGGTAATCCCTTGAACGGCCAGAGCACCTTCATGGGCGTAGGAATCAATTCCACGTGCCAGACCGCTTACTACGGCGATTCCTTCCTTTGCAATAGCACCAGCGAAATATTTCGCCATTTCTCTCCCATAAGGTGAGCATTCCCTAGCACCGACGATTGCCAGAAGCTTCTCCTCTTTCCCAGGAAGGTTTCCTTTCATATATAATGCATACGGAGCGCCATATATATTACGCAGCTTATCAGGATAACGTTCATCCTCCTTTGAAACAAAGTATATGCCACTTTGAATTAGTTTAGCATAACTGTCATGAATTTTTTCCGAAACCCTGCTTTTGCATAACTCAGAAATATCCTTAGCTGTAAACCTTACTTCCTGCGGACAGCATTCCTTCATAAAAGTCCCAAGCTCCTCCTCCGATGCCCGATACACCTCTTCTGCGCATCCAAATACCTGAAGGAGAAGCTCAATTTTCTTAACACCAACATGATTAATGTTAGCCAACCAGTAGCTGTATTCTTCCTTTGTCATCTTAAATCCCCTTTTACATTAATAATAAATTTTAAACTAATTTTGAAATATGAAGTCTTCTATCTCTCGCTATTATCTCTTGCTTTTATCACATGCAATTTATCTCTTGCAATTTATCTATCGCTTTTATTATCGCAAATATCTATCATTCTTAATTTCGTTTTTAAACGTCCAGGAATAAAGGACTAAATTGATATAACAAATCCACTACTTATAATTTTATATTAACTATTCCAAAGACAGGCTCATGGCTGATACGGGTGGGATGGTATGTATTCCGTTAATGATACAGACGATCAAAAGTGTACGAATCAGATCGACATGACGTACTTACATGTCGAAGCT
>DATMUM010000209.1:0-19095 GCA_035564175.1 Mobilitalea sp. | reverse complement strand
CGGTAGAGTTTTCACTTCAGATAAATAATGAAGATTTGCAAAAGCAGATGAGAAATGAGAATGTTGAGCGTGTTACCATCGCAGTAACAATTCCAGACGAAGTAATAAACAATGATAAAATTGAGTTAAATCAGATACTTTTGGATTCCGAGCTCCTTAAGACAGCAGGAGAGGAGAAGAAGGACATCTCCGTTGTGATAAAGGATGAGAGCGGAAAAGAGCGCTGCAGCTGGAGCTTTCGTGGTGAGGAGCTTGCAGCCAGCCAGAACAGCTTTGAGGATATTAATCTTGCAATGTCGGTAGAAAGGGTATCTGAATGGAATGATCAGATGAGCCAGGAACTAGGTGGCTGCGGACTTGTCTTAAACTTTAAACATGAAGGTTTACTCCCGGCTCCGGCTCAGGTAAGAGTATATGTTGGAGATATCATTGGAGAAGAATCGGGTAGCGGTATTGATGTGAATAAGAAGGTTTATCTGTATTATTATAATGCTGCTACAGGCAAGCTGGAATCACTGCCGTACAGTTCCGGTTATAGAGTTGATAAAGATGGATATATTACGATTGACCTTGTACACTGTTCTGATTATGTAATTCTTCCTAAGGCAGCGGGTAAATCCATTCTGACACCGATAAAGGATCAGATTACAATTACCGTTGACCGGAAGACATTAAGTACGAAGGGAATTAAGAAAACAGCTCAAATACAGGTACAGCTTCCTAGTACCTTGGAGTTGGTCGGCAGCCTGGATGACAAAACCTCAAGCGATTCGATCGGAGCTGTGATAGTATCTTATGAATCAAGTAATGATAAAGTGACTAAGGTAGACAGTAATGGTAAAATCACAGCAATAGGAAAAGGAAAGGCAACAATTACGGTTACCTTTACCTTATACAGTGGTAAAACGAAGACCTATAAGATAACCATAGCAGTGAAATAAGGTTATTCATAGTAAGTTATAGCATCAGATGTTTATGTAAAATTTATATCTTTCTGGTTATACTTTTCATCATTTGTAAAAACAAACAGCGGGCTATCATGTTAAGATCAGACGGAGGTAATACATATTTACTCCAGTCTGAAACAAACATTACAGTCCGCTGTTCTTGTATAGAAGCACAGAAGCGCCACCAAGATCTAACCGTACATTTCGCATAGTTATCCAAGTGCGACTTGACAGTATCTTCATAGCCGTCAAAGGTTCTCCGAACAGTATGTTCCGTAAAGTTATCCAGTACGACACCTGAAGATATGGTTTATGTTAAGTCAACTCTTTATCCTATAAATTAAGGTTTCTCAGTAAAATATTCCTTCGCAGCCGTATAACCTTGATGATACAGCAACTGATAGGTTTCATCCTCCGGGCTGATATTAAATGCAATTGGTGATATATGCAGGGGGTCTATATGAATGGATCTCATTCTGTCCAAGGGACTATTGTAATACTCCTCCTGCTGGATACGACCGTAGGTTATGGCAAGACTCCATATGTATTCCAGAAGATTATTAATTTTATTAGTTAGTTTGCGGCTGACAAAACGTACACCAAGAGTATCCATATTGGTGCCTCGAAGAAGATCCTGGTTAAATAATCAAGGACGCCTAAATAAGCAATACCCAATACACCGCCGCCTTCAAATACCAGATTACGAATGCTTTTCACCATAATGGCACCTCCTTTCATCGTGGTTATCAAGTTAAGACAACAATAGCACTATATCACAATATGTGTAAGAATGTAGTCTGTCATAATTTCGAAAGTCTTCCTTATTACTGATATGTGGCAGAAAACGCGTTTATGTCATTGTTCTATATATAAGACAGTCTTGAATCTTTATTGGAATATCAAGAAAGATCTCATTGACAAAGTCGAAAATACGTTCTATAATTAACGTTGTATAAAATAAACAACTAAATTTACTGTGTAATAAAATAGTCGATAATACAAATCGGAGGTGGCTTGATGGATATCAATCAGGAACTTACAAATAACTTGGAGAAGCTGGGCTTTAGCAATCTGGAAGCGCGCATTTACATGGTTTTACTGGAAAATGGTGAGATGTCTGCCTACCAGATTGCGAAGGAAATAGAAATCTCCAGATCCTCCATCTATAATGCCCTGGAGCATATGTATAAAAAGGGAATGGTATTTATCAATCCGACGAATACAGCCCTGTATATGGCTCAGAAGCCAGACGCACTGCTAGAAGCCATGAAGCTGGAATTCAAGAGCAGTGTTGAAAAGCTTACGAAGGGGCTTGAGGAATTCATGGCTTCCAGCAAGGAAGAGAAGTTCGCTAACTTTATTGGTTATGAAACCATGATTGCAACAACAAAGAAGCTGCTCCTCAGCGCTGAGAAGGAAGTATACATGAATACGGATTTTAGTCTGGAGGTTTTTCAGGATGAATTTGATTATTTGCAGAAGAAGGGGGTAAGAATTGTAGTCTTTTCTTTTTATGATTTGAAGCTGAAGAATAAGGAGATTAATTTTTATACCCATAATTATGCGATTAATGAAGCTCATATTCCAGGCAGACTTCAGATTGTAGCCGATAAAAGAGAAGCTTTGATGGCAGATTATATTGATACCAGGCAGTTTTGGAGGGGGACAATTACGAATAATAAATTATTGGTTTCCATCCTGTGTGAACACATCCACAATGATATTTATCTGCTTCGAATCAGGCAGAAATACGGTTCGAAGAGCATGGATGAATTTTTAATCGGAACCGGTTTTGAACGCTGTGAGTGGTAAGCAGCAGGTAGATTTTCATGAGTCAGAGCAGGAGGTTTGTATATGATCGAGGTAAATCACATTTCCAATTTATAAGAATGGATTTGAGGAGAAAGCGGTATGAGAAAGTTTATCAGAACCTACTAGCCCTTTGCCCTCAATGAGATAAAGCGCCAGTTTGCTTATAAAGGGTCGTTTTATCTGTTCATTGTATGTAATATTTTCAGCGCTTTCATTGCTTATTATCTATGGATGGCTATTTACGGAAGCGCTGATAATGGCATTCTAGGGGGATTTACCAGAAATGAAATGGTGGTTTATGTGTTTATCTCTTTCGTGGCAACCAATATCGTATTTATCGGAGTTTCCGGAGATATCGCCAATCGGGTCGTGGATGGTTCGGTCATCATGCAGCTGATTAAGCCCATTGACTACCGGATCAGCCTGATTGCAGATGCCGTTGGGATTATGATTTACCGGTTTGTAATTCCCTCCTTGTTTATCTGGATTGGATTGGAGTTCTATAAAGTAAAAGTACTTGGGATGCCGGTTGTATCCCTCTTTGAGCTTCTGGCTTTTTTGGTCAGCTGCATCTTCAGCTTCTTTATTTATGTATTGTTTGATTTTATCTTTGGTCTGGTGCCCTTTCATACCACTTATATGTTTGGCCTGTTTATCCTGAAGGATGCTTTTTTGGCATTCCTGACCGGGCAGATAATTCCGATCAGTTTCTTTCCGCCATTGATACAATGATTCTTTGAATTTATGCCCTTTTCCTCCATGGTATACGTACCCGTCATGATTTATCTTGGCAAATATACAGGGATGGAGCTTGTCAGAGCGATGCTGCTTCAGTTGGTTTGGATTGTGCTGCTTTATGTCCTCGGGGATGTGTTATGGAGGAGAATAACCAAGAAAATGGTTATTCTGGGTGGCTGATGGAGGTGTGAGATGAAAAAGATTTGCAGATATGCCAGGTTATATCGTGTTTTTGTATCCCAGTTTTTGAAAAAGCTGATGCAGTCTGAGATGGATTTCTTTGCCGGATTGATTGGTTTCTTTATCAGACAGCTTGCGGGAATAGCATTTCTTTATCTGGTGTTTGAACAAATACCGGATTTGAAGGGCTGGAGTTTTCAGCAGTTGGTCTTTATCTACGGCTTTGCACAGATTCCGAAGGGATTGGACCATCTGTTTACGGATAATATCTGGCTGCTGGCCTGGCGCTTAGTGGTAAATGGTGAGTTTGACCGATATATGCTAAGGCCGGTGAATATCCTGTTCCAGCTGGTCAGTGAGAAGCTGCAGCCGGATGCACTGGGAGAGCTGACGGTAGGAATCATTCTTGTAATACAGGGGGTTACAAAGGGAGTAGCAGTGGCGACACCTTTTCATGTTCTGCTGTTTCTTATCTCTGTTGTAGCAGGAGTAGTTATTTATACATCCATTAAATTGTTTTTTGCCTCCTTCTCCTTCTGGTTTAAAATAGGCGGCCCTTCCTTCAGACTGCATATGAATTATCCGAATTTGCAAAATATCCATCGGAAATCTATGCAAGAGCTTTTCGTTTTGTGATTACCTGGGTGCTTCCTTTTGCATTTGTAGCATACCTGCCCTCCAAATATTTTATCCAGGGTGGTAATGCATTCACAAGCATTGGTGCTGAGAGTGCTGTGGCGGTGGTGTTCTTTATCATTGCCTATGCCTTCTTTACAAAAGGAACCAGAATTTATGAGAGTGCTGGTAATTAATCTTATTCACTACCTTGACGAAGTTTAGGAGAAAGTCTATAATTTTCCATAATCAATCGAAAGGAGAGTTGTATATGAACAGAATTTGTTTCTTTGATACAAAGCAATATGATAAAACGTATTTTGAACTTCTGAAAGAACAGTATAATATTGAAATAGAATATTTTGAACCGAAGCTTGGTCCCAAAACGGCTTTTATGGCTAAGGGTTATGAGGCTGTGGTGGCCTTTGTGAATGATTCCATTGGTGAGGAAACCATCAATATCCTCTATGAGAATGGAACAAAGCTGATAGCAATGCGGTGTGCGGGCTATAACAATGTAGACTTCAAGGCAGCTTTTCAGAAAATTCATGTGGTACGTGTTCCGGCTTATTCTCCCTATGCAGTGGCAGAGCATGCGATGGCACTTTTATTGACCTTAAACCGGAAAATCCACAGAGCCTATACGAGAACGAGAGATTTTAACTTCAGCTTGAATGGCCTGACCGGTTTTGACCTGCACGGAAAAACCATGGGAGTAATCGGAACAGGTAAAATCGGCCGAATCTTTATCGATATCTGCAGGGGCTTTGGCTTAAATGTAATCGCATATGATCCTTATCCGATTAAGGACTCCGATATTCGTTATGTTACCCTTGAGGAGCTTTGTAAAGAATCAGATATAATATCGCTTCATTGCCCGTTAACAAAGGACACTTTCCATTTAATCAATCAGGATACGATTGCCATGATGAAAAAGGGTGTCTATCTGATTAATACCTCCAGAGGTGCGCTGATTAACAGTGAAGATTTACTGGAGGCACTGAAGGCTGAAAAAATCGGCGGAGCCTGCCTGGATGTTTATGAAGAGGAGACGGAGTTGTTTTATGAGGATATGTCGTATACCATCATTCATGATGATGTCCTTTCCAGGATTATTTCCATGCCGAATGTGATTGTAACCTCCCACCAAGCTTTCCTGACCAAAGAGGCTCTGCATAATATCGCTGAGACCACCCTTTCTAACTGCAGAGATTATTTTGATGACAAGGTGCTTCAGAATGAGGTATGCTATCAATGCAGTAAGGGAGAAGCCTGCCCGAGAGATAAGAATAAGAAGTGCTTTTAATACATGGAATCTAAGAGCAACAGCAAGACAGGTATTTCGTCTGATCAATGCAATTCAGGGGTAAATTCGAGGAAAACGATGAATATAAAATAAATGGAGGCTCCAAATAGATGATCCAAATAGATGATCTATCGGGGCCTCCGTTTTATTAAATCTCATGTCTTAATCAACTATTATTTCTAATGTAGATTTGTAATGCCTTTATGAAAAGTATCAAGGCATAAGTAGCAAGGACCATGAGAACTATTTCTAAAAAGGGATTACAAGGGCTAATAATGATAAGCATGTAAACATAAGCTGCTCCTTTCGGTTAATTCTTCATTTTGAACAATAATAACTAATTATCTGCTTTCGCATGGTACTCATGATATAAAATAACTAATCCTATTACAAAAATAATAACCGAAATAATGAAAGGGATTAGTAATATTATATTTTCTATTAATGCTGTTCCTGTCTTCCCTAAATCTGTGCTCCACTGCGTTAATTGAGAACCGCAGATTGCTGCAGAAATAATAATTCCGACATAGCTTATTACAGATGAAATTAGTAATGCAATTCCTATCATTGTCTTTTTCATAATAGCCCTCCTGATTTATTAATTTTTGTTCAGTTAAATAAATTTCCTACATCACATGGGATCCTTTTTTATATGAATCCCACCTTTTCAGTAAGTAACAAAGTTCCTACTTTATAAAATGATAACGTATTTGAAACTGTATAAAATCATATGCTGTTAATTTACAGACTGTATCATGCATATCTTTCCATGCTTAGTACTTGTTTTATTATTTTCATAAGTAATTAAATATTCTGTACCATCTGTTTGTAATAAATCCTGTACCAACATCGGGCAATCTAGTGTCAAAGAATATTCTTGTGTATCAATAATGATTTCCAGTTTTTCTCTATCTATTTTTTCTATGCTGGTGACAATTGATGTAATTCTTATCTGAGATTGATTATGTATATATATAAATTGAGACACGCATAAGACTAACAATAGAATACCAAAAAATATATCCGATTTAATATCTTTATTTCTGACACTTACTACTATTATTGAAATCAACCAGCAAAATGTGAAAATCAGACATAGAAATGGCACCATCGATAAAAGTTCATGCATATTATAACTGAAAATAGTGTAAATACCATACCTTGACATCTCATGGTCACAAAGGAAAATCAACCATAGAATTAATCCAATAGATAATAGGAGTATCCTGTAAATATTCTCTTTTTTCATAACTTCCAATCTCCTTAGAAATATTAATTTAGGTAAATATAAATGATAGGAACTTTAATAAATTGCTATTTGCCATATGTTATTTAAATATTTAACATATGTAAACAATTACATATTTGCTCTTTATCATACATCAACCATATTACAAATTATACCATAATTAACTCTTTCTGGATAGCTACTTTATGAAAAAGAAAATGTTGTATTGACATCTGCACTTTACTCTGCTACAATAAGAAAAAATTTAATCAATTAAAGCAATGAAGAGAAGTAGTACATAGTAATGATATTTCAGAGAGAAGATGGTTGGTGCGAATCTTTATGGAATTATTATGGAAGCAGTCTCGGAGCTTTGAACCCAACAGTTTGAATACTAAGTAGGCTTCAACGTCTTCCCGCGTTACAGGGACTCAGTATGATAGTACTGACAGAGTGCAGAGTTTATCTCTGAATTTAGGTGGTAACACGGATCGAAGTATTCGCCCTAAACGTTTTGAATAACGTTTAGGGCTTTTTTTGTTTTCAGCAACTGAAAAACATGGCTAATATGAAAGGAGATATGGTAATGAGAGTATTTGAAAAGTCATCGAAATTAGATAATGTATGTTATGACATCAGAGGTGCCGTAATGGATGAGGCAAACCGTATGATTGCACAGGGAATCGAGGTCATGAAGCTGAACATCGGAAATCCTGCTCCCTTCGGCTTTGCTGCTCCGGATAAATTAATCCGTAAAATGTCCGATAATTTGACGGATACCGAAGGTTATTCCGACTCCAAAGGACTCAGAGCGGCAAGGACTGCTATTGCAGAATATTGCAGGAAGAAGGGAATTCCCAATGTAACGGAGGATGACATATATACCGGAAATGGTGTCAGTGAACTGATTACCCTATCCATGCAGGGTTTATTAAACTATGGAGATGAAATTCTCGTACCCTCCCCGGATTATCCTTTATGGACTGCCTCCGTTACCTTGGCCGGAGGTACCGCTGTTCATTATGTATGCGATGAACAGGCAGAATGGTATCCGGATGTTGACGATATTAAGAGTAAGATAACACCAAAAACCAGAGGTATTGTAATTATCAATCCGAATAACCCGACAGGAGCCTTGTATTCGAAGGAAGTATTGGAGGAAATTGTTGAGGTAGCAAGGCAGAATGAATTAATTATTTTTGCGGATGAGATCTATGACCGCTTGGTAATGGATGAACTGAAGCATGTAGCTATTGCATCCCTGGCTCCGGATTTATTCACGATTAGCTTTAACGGATTATCAAAATCCCATCTGATTGCAGGGTATCGCTGCGGCTGGATGTGCTTATGCGGGGATAAATCACATGTAAAAGGATATATTGAGGGAATCAATCTGCTTTCCTCCATGAGACTTTGTTCTAATGTACCAGCACAATCTATAATCGACATCGCATTAAAAAGTACGGAGGATACGAATAAACTTCTGGTGCGCGGTGGACGAATTTATGAACAGAGGGAATATATCTATAAAGCTTTGAATGAGATACCCGGAATTAGTGCGGTGAAACCAAAGGCTGCCTTTTACATATTCCCGAAGCTGGACATTAAAAAGTTTAACATTAAGAATGACGAGCAGTTCGTCCTGGATTTCCTGAAGGATAAAAAGATATTATTAACCCATGGCGGCGGCTTCCATTGGGAGGAACCGGATCATTTCAGAATGGTTTATCTACCGGAGTTGGAACAGCTGAAAAAAGCATCAAATTCCCTGAGAGATTTCCTTGTTTATTATGTTCAAGAATAGTAGATAATTATCCTTATCCTGAATGAAGCTGAGCTTGAGGGTAAGGCTCAGTACCCTTGTTATGGTGGGACGGATACAAGACCGGAAGGATACAAGACCGGAAGGTATCGATTATGTCATCAATAATGGTACAATTGCCGTAAAATATAAGGAAATCGTGAATACCAGCGCTGGTAAGATACTAAGGAATTATCGAAACAACTAGAACTGGAATTGAGGATTTCAAATAGATATTACATAGATTACACAGAAATAGGATAGCACACAGAAGGTTTACCTGGTAGATTGTATTTAGAAATAAATTTGCATTACTAACAGATAGGAGTTCATTGTGCTGAAGATTAATTATATATTTTGCAGAAAGAGTCGCTCCAGGAGGTAATATTTATTTTGGAGACGGCTCTTTTTGCAAAGTTATGATAAATTCAGTCAAAGAAAAGGAGAATAAGAATGAAAGAAATAACGTTTAAACAGGTAAAAAACTGTGAAGAAATCAACATGTATATCGAGAAGGGTGATTCTGTGCTTGGTGTTCTAGGAATTACGGAGCATTCGAAAGCCCATGCAATGAAGGTAGCAGCTACGGCAGGAAATATTCTGAAGCAGCTGGGGTATCCGGAGCATGTCATTGAACTGGCGAAAATTACAGGTTATATGCATGATATCGGCAACTGCGTTAACCGTCACGATCACGCACACAACGGAGCAATTCTTGCTTTTCAGATTTTAAAGGGGCTTGATATGAAGCCGGAGGATATCGCAACGATTGTGGCTGCAATCGGAAATCATGATGAAAAGACGGGAACTGCGGTTGATGCAGTGTCAGCAGCTGTTATCCTGGCGGATAAGACGGACGTAAGGCGTAACCGGGTACGCAATCGGGAAAAATCCATGTTTGATATTCACGACAGAGTGAATTATGCTGCGGTATCCTCGAAGCTTCACATCAACTCAGAGAACAAGACAATACATCTTGAGATCGAGTTGGATGATAAAATGTGTTCTGTCATGGATTATTTTGAGATCTTCCTGCAGAGAATGCTTATGTGCAAGAGGGCTGCTGAATTTTTTGATATGAAGTTCAAGATGACAGCAAACGGAAGTAAGGTATGTTAATCTAAGATAAAGTAAGAAATTGAACAGTATATATGCGGAGGCTTGTATCAGGATGATGCAAGTTTTTTTATTTCAGGAGGTTACTATGAAATAAAATGCTCCGCATGGATAAACACTCAGCGCAAAACGTAAATTAAAATTTACGCTGGAATAATTTCAGCTAGGCTGACTGCGCTCAGCGCGAGAGTTTACCAAGGTAAACTCTTCGTTCTTATGTTTTACTAGCTTCATTATGAAATAGTTTTACCAGCCTCTATTATGAAATAGTTTTACCATCTACTGCTATGAAATGGTTGATAAATTTAACCTCTTAAGTTATAATTTGCATATTGGGTTATACTATAAAGGAATGTCTAAGGAGAATGAAGACAACTCTACTATCACAGGAGGTTATTTATGAAAAAGATCATTGGAATCTTAAGCGTTTTCGTCGGAATATTTCTTATCAGTGCAACAGCAAAGGCAGATTCCCCGCTGACCTCAACTCAGTTCAGCGAGGCTTATCAGGATATCGATCTGGTTGCCAAAGCCGGAGAGTCAGGAATAATAAACTCAGATATTGCTGATTATCTGGCGGATGAAGCGAATCCAATCGATGTAAAAGCAGCGATGATTAATGCCTTATCCTGGAGTATTGACGGCAAGGATAATGCCAATACCTATTGTCAGCTGATCTATGGCAAATCCCTTGAGGAAATGGATCTTAGCAGCCTAAGCGGTGATCAGCAATTTTGTGTTGGTTATCTTCTGGCGCTGGATGATTATTTTAATACGGATCAGGCCCTGGAGCTGTTAACGATGTCGCAGCAGAAGATGAAAGAAAGCTTTACGGTAGCAATCATCCAGGCTCTTGTGGAATCCATGGATCTTCTGCCGGGTGAATGGGAGGAGCATATTGAGCCTTTACTTTCCGACAGCGGCCTGACGATGGATATGAGACCGGAAGCAGAAAATATCATCCTCGATTATATGATTTCTTACAGTACAGGGCAAGGTTCAGAGCAGAGCAATGATATACCGCAGACAGGTGTCCTGTCATTCGGAAGCTTATTCGGCCTTGCGGCTTTCGTATCTGCTGTGGGAGGTATTTTCTTAAAACATAAGAAGTGTGATTAAAGCAGAAAGGGAATATTGCAGTATTTTGCAGTTAAATTAGATAAACTTATAAGTGTTAAAACTGGCCTGTATCCGATGAGATGCGGGCTTTTTTGAATCTTAATCTGACCTAGAATTTAACTAAATTTTGCCATAACTTTTAATTTAGGTGATAGTAGATTTTACATTACTATTGCTATATTAATAAAGGAGTATTTAATAAAGAAAACATTTAAAAAGGAGAACAAACATGAAAAAGTATTGGAAGAGAATATTTGCATCATTTTTGGTTTTAACCTTGCTGGCATCCATTTCTGTATTATTCAAGACCGGCAATCAGGCACAGGCTGTTGAAGGTACAAAGGAAGTAACAATTAATCAGGTAGTGAAAGAACGTGGTGCAGCAGCACCAAAGTACATCTTCTTATTTATCGGCGATGGTATGAGCTATCCTCAGGTTCAGGCAGCTTCCTATTATTTGGGTGCTACACAGACCAGTGGTAAAGTAGCAGCAGATACTCTTTCCTTTATGAATTTCCCTGTTGCAGGAACGGCTCAGACCTTCGACAGTACATCCTTCTGTCCGGACTCAGCATCCACTGCAACATCCATAGCAACCGGTAATAAAACATACAGCGGCGTCATCAATATGGATACAACCTTGACAGCAAGCTATGAAACAATTGCTGAAAAATTGAAGAAGCAGCTTGGCTATAAAATTGGTATCATCTCCACAGTTAATCTAAATCATGCAACACCCGCAGCCTTCTATTCCCATCAGCCTACCAGAAATAATTACTATGAAATAGGTCTGGAATTAGTAAAGAGCGGCTTTGATTATTTTGCTGGCGGTGCCTTAAAGGACACAACCGGAAGCAAAAAGGACAAAAAGGATCTTTATCAGTTGGCAACAGAAGCTGGCTATAAGGTAGTAAAAACTCAGGCTGGAGCGCAGGCACTCAAAGCTGCGAATGGTAAAGCAATTGTCATTGCTGAAACCCTGGCTGACTCAGACTCCATGTCATATGATATCGATGCGGCAGCAGGTGAATGGAGACTCGCTGATTATGTAGAAAAGGGTATTGAAGTATTAGACAACAAGACCGGCTTCTTCATGATGGTAGAGGGTGGTAAGATTGACTGGTCAGGTCATGCAAATGATGCAGCTTCCACCATTCAGGACACAGTCGCACTCAGTAACGCTGTAAATAAAGCAATTGAATTCTATAACGAGCATCCGGAGGAGACACTTATTTTAGTAACAGGGGATCATGAAACAGGCGGCTTGACCATAGGTTACGCAGGTACCGATTACAATACATATCTTACTAATCTTGGATGCCAGAAAATCTCCTATGCGAAGTTTGACTCAGAATATGTAGCAAATTATAAGAAAAACAATACAAAGTTTTCGCAGGTACTAGCTGACATCCAAAAGAACTTCGGGTTAACACCGGAATATAAAGCTTCTTCCGCAGCAAATGCGACGTTGGTATTGACTGACTCAGAGTACAAGAGATTATATGAAGCTTATAATATGACAATGAATGAAATTAAACAGCTGACGGAAGAGCAATATGTATTGTATGGTACCTATGAACCTCTGACGGAGACGATACTGCACATCCTTAATAATAAATCCGGTATCAGCTACACCTCCTATGCCCATACAGGAATCCCGGTTCCGGTATTTGCTATTGGTAACGGAGCTGAGCTCTTCGAAGGTTACTATGACAATACGAATCTCTATAAAAATGTAGCTAATTTAACTTCCGTTAAATAGGTTTATATTAATAATCCTATCTACACCGAATGTTGCCAGACGTTCGGTGATGGATAAAATATAGACGATGGTATTTTGAACATATAATAAAATACCTGAAAAGGCTGGGCTTGTATCAGAATTGATACAGGCCCTGTTTTTATTTCCATCCAAGCTCCCTTCTCCTTTTGTGTCAGTTTAATCCTAAGAAAACACCGATAGCCATTGAGGATTAGTTTTCAGTATATGATATCTATGAATAAGAGATAATGAATCATAGACAGTTTTCATAACGGTATTTAAGACTGAAAATGAATGAAATTGAAAGATAGTGAATGAAATGTTATGTTGTGGCAATAAGTTTGTGCAGAATCCACAAAAAGAGAAGTGAATGTTTGTGAATGAAAATGAAAGATAATGATTGAAAATGAATGAAAATGAAGGTATAATGAATTCATAAACAACCATTGATGAATAAAACGAAGAGCGAAAGGAAGTTCCACTATGTTAATTGAAAAACGTCTAGGGGATATTATTAATATCGTAGAACAGAAAAAAAGTGTTTCGGTTCAGGAATTAATGCAGCTTCTGAATGCATCAGAATCAACCATCCGGAGAGATTTGAACACACTGGATGCGAATGGACAGATTATTAAGGTACATGGCGGAGCAATCGCAGTTGGCGGCGGTATCTATTACACAAAGGATGATGATGTGATTAACCGTAAAGATATGAATAAAGAGGCAAAGGTACAGATTGCAAAATATGCAGCCTCCCTAATCAAACCGAATGATTTTATCTATATCGATGCAGGTACCACTACGGAGCTGATGATCGATTATATTGTGGAAAAGAACGCAGTCTTTGTTACGAATGCTGCAATTCATGCGAAGAAGCTTTCGCAGATCGGATGCACCACATACATTTTAGGTGGCGAATTCAAGGCGACTACAGAAGCGATTGTAGGAGATGAGGCAGTCATCAGCCTGTCAAAATACAATTTCACCAAGGGCTTCTGGGGTACCAACGGTGTCAGCCTGACCACAGGCTTCAGTACACCGGATGTGAAGGAAGCCATGATTAAACAAAGGTCAATGGAACGATGCAAGGAACGTTACGTTTTATGCGATGACAGTAAGTTTTCACAGATATCCTCTGTTACTTTCGCAGAATTTTCAAGCGCAAAGATTATAACTAACCTGGTGAAAGAAGAAGCATATTCAAAATGCACCAATATCGTGGAGGTGAGTAAATGATTTATACAGTAACCTTAAATCCTTCCTTAGATTATATCGTTACTGTTCAGGATTTTCGTACCGGTACTGTTAATCGGACAAAGGACGAATTGATTTATCCCGGTGGAAAGGGAATTAATGTTTCCATTGTTCTGAAGAATCTGGGACTGGAAAGTACAGCCCTGGGCTTTATTGCCGGCTTTACCGGGGAAGAGCTTAGCAGGCGGCTGAAGGAGAAGGGTGTTACCGCTAATTTTATATCTGTGAAGGAGGGGTTAACAAGAATCAATGTTAAGATCCGGTCAGGAGAAGAAAGTGAGATTAACGGACAGGGCCCGGTTACTAGCGAGAAGGAATTGGAGACTTTGTTGACAATTCTTGATCAGCTTCAGGAGAACGATATCTTAGTTCTGGCAGGAAGCATACCGGAATCCATACCCTCTACCATTTACCGGACGATTATGGAACGACTAAGTCAAAAGAAGATTAAAACTGTTGTAGATGCAACCAAGGATTTATTGCTGAATGTATTACAGTACAGACCATTTCTGATCAAACCGAATAATCACGAATTAAGTGAGATATTCGGGAAGGAACTGAAAAGTACCCAGGAAATCATCCAGCATGCAAAGAAACTGAAAGAAATGGGAGCGCAGAATGTACTGATCTCCATGGCTGGGGACGGTGCGGTGTTAATAACGGAGCAGGGAGATACTTATTTCTCCGAAGCTCCCAAAGGTATTTTGAAAAATTCCGTTGGAGCAGGTGACTCCATGGTGGCAGGATTTATTGCCGGATATCTGAATACAGGAGATTACAAGGAAGCATTTAAGATGGGCATCAGCACCGGAAGTGCCAGCGCATTTTCGGAAGAATTAGCAACAAAAGAGGAAGTGCTGGGTATTTACAGCACACACAAATTCAACATCACAAGGTAAACATCAAATGTCAAGGCGGGTTTTACAAAGTTGTGAGGAACTAAGGTAAAGGTATTATTGTTACGAACTTAAGGTTCATATTGTCAGATGGAGGTAAGATTTATGAGAATTACTGATTTGTTGGATAAGAGAAGCATACAGCTAAGTGGGAATGTAAGCAGTAAAAATGAAGCAATCGATGCAATGGTGGAATTAATGTATACCAGCGGTAAAATCAGTGATAAAGCAGCCTATAAAAAAGGTGTGTATGAGAGAGAGGCAGAGGGAACAACCGGTGTTGGTGAAGGAATTGCAATTCCCCATTGCCAGTCTGAAGCAGTGAAGAAGCCCGGACTCAGTGCCATGGTAATTAAGAAGGGCGTGGATTTTGATGCTCTGGACAATGAACCGGTATCCTTGATTTTCTTAATCGCAGCACCGAAGACTGCAGATAATATTCATGTGGATGTATTAAGCAAATTATCTGAGATGCTGATGGATGAGAAATTTACCTATGACTTAAGAAATGCCGGAAGCGTCGAGGAGTTCCTTCAGATCATTGATCGTGCAGAAACCCAGAAGGATGTACTGGAAGCTAAGAGCAATGTAGCTGCAAAAGGCGGAATTAAGCTTTTGGCGGTAACCGGATGTCCTACCGGTATCGCGCATACCTTTATGGCAGCGAAGAGTCTGGAGAAAAAGGCGGAAGAGATGGGCTGCAGCATTAAGGTTGAGACAAGGGGCTCCGGTGGGGCAAAGAATGTTCTGACCAATGCAGAAATTGCAGAAGCAGACTGCATTATCGTTGCTGCCGATACCAATGTTCCCATGGATCGTTTTCATGGCAAGAAGGTAATACAGACGAAGGTAGCAGATGGTATCCATAAGGCTGATAAGCTGATTGAAAGAGCAATCAACGGTGATGCCGCTGTTTATAAGAGCAGCTCAGGTTCAGTGAACCGTTCCAATAATGAAGAGAAGCAAAGCATCGGACATCAGATTTATAAACATTTAATGAGCGGTGTATCCCATATGATCCCCTTTGTAGTCGGCGGCGGTATCTTAATTGCACTAGCCTTTTTAATTGATAGTTTATCTGTTGATATTAATTCCCTTACCAGCGAAATGAGAAGTAATTTTGGATCAATTACACCTTTGGCAGCTATGTTTAAAACCATCGGAGGAACAGCCTTCAGCTTTATGCTTCCGATCCTCGCAGGCTTCATCGCTCTTAGTAT
The DNA here is from genome assembly GCA_035564175.1 of Mobilitalea sp. Taxonomy (GTDB): domain Bacteria; phylum Bacillota; class Clostridia; order Lachnospirales; family Lachnospiraceae; genus Mobilitalea. The sequence goes on along the minus strand of DATMUM010000209.1, from coordinate 3,101 downwards.
TGGTGACCGTCCTGCACTTGCCTTGGGTTTTGTTGGCGGAATGATTGCTTCTCACGGAAAGTCTGGCTTCCTTGGTGCATTGGTTGCAGGCTTCCTTGCAGGTTACATTATCGTTTTACTTCGAAAATTATTCAGTAAGCTTCCCGTAAGTCTGGAAGGCCTGAAGCCCGTATTGATTTACCCTCTGTTAGGAATTTTTATCGTTGGTGTAATTATGACCTATGTGGTTGAGCCTCCGGTAGGTTTCCTGAATACCTTAATGAACCAAGGCTTAACAAATATGAGCGGAACCAGTAAGATCATCCTTGGTATTGTTCTTGGCGGTATGATGTCCGTTGACCTTGGCGGTCCGGTGAATAAAGCTGCTTATGTATTTGGTACCGCATCCATCGCAGCAGGTAATTATGATATTATGGCAGCACTTATGGTTGGCGGTATGGTTCCTCCTTGCCTGGTAGCTTTATCAACCATCTTATTTAAGAACAAATTTACAGAAGAAGAGAGAAAATCAGCTCCTTCCAACTTCGTAATGGGATTATCCTTTATCTCAGAAGGTGCTATTCCTTTTGCAGCAGCCGATCCGTTAAGAGTGCTTCCATCCTGTATCATCGGTTCAGCAATCGCAGGCGCTTTATCCATGGCATTTAATTGTAAATTAATGGCACCTCACGGAGGAATATTTGTTTTCCCTGTTGTACAAAATGCTTTATTATACTTAGTTGCACTGGTTATCGGTACAGTAATAGGAGCTATCATCTTAGGAATCTTAAAGAAACCGGTGGAAAACAGATAGTCATTGTTGTTAGGAGGTCATACCATGAAAGAATTAAGATATACTATTACGGATCCCTTAGGGATGCATGCCAGACCGGCCGGCTTATTCGTGAAGCAGGCAGCAGGCTTTCAGAGTACCGTTACGATAACAAAGGATGGCAAGGAAGCAGATGCTAAACGAATTCTGGGGGTCATGAGTCTTGGTGCTAAGCAGGGCCACGAAATCGTAATCAAGGCAGATGGTGCGGATGAAGATGCTGCTATTGAAGCCTTAGGTTCATTTTTAAAGGAACATCTGTAAGCAGGTTAACAAAGGCGTTGGAACACAAACCAACGCCTTTCTTTATTGTTACTGAGATGAAACATATTGCTATACATCCAACCTTCAATAAAAACCATTTAATAATATATGCGCGAACAAGACATAGGTAAAATAAAAATGTCACATATATCTATAAAAATAAACTACAGTTTTGGTATAATGGAGGGTGAAAAGTGATGACAGACTATCAATTTATCAGTAGGATTGTCTGCCATCGACAAATTGACTTATAATAAAAATAAATTTGGAGGTATTTATGGTTGAGGTTAAATTAATTGGTAAAGAAAACTTTAAACAGTATGGCAGAATTCTGACTGGTGAATACGAGGTAACAGAATTGATTTTGGCATTAAAGAAAAAGGAAGCTCCGGAGAATTCAATAGTTTATGTTCCTTCCGTTGAGGATTTCGAGCAGCTTCCGATCGCTCAGATCATAGTGAACAGTCTATTTGGAGGGCTTCCTGTACAGATTGGCTACTGTAATGGAACCAACCGAAAGCTGAATGCAGTGGAATATCATCGAAGCTCTGAAATCGGGGTTGCTGCAACTGATCTTATCCTGTTATTAGGAAAACAGCAGGATATTACGGAAGATCTGACCTATGACAGCAGCAAAATTGAAGCATTTCTGGTACCGGAAGGTACGGTATTTGAGATGTATGCGACAACCCTGCACTATGCTCCCTGCAGTGTTGATGGAAAACCCTTCCGCAATATTGTAGCTCTGCCAAAGGGTACGAATATAGAGTTAACGGAACATATGAATCATGGGAAGGAAGATCAATTAATGACCGCAAAGAACAAATGGCTGATTGCTCATTCGGAAGCTGGAATAGAAAGAGTCTGTGTTGGTGTGATCGGTGATAACCTGACGGTATAAAAGCTATACATAATTCATTGCTTTACGATAATCCCTTGCAGATTTGTGATAATACCGCCTAAATGCATTGGAAAAATGCTCGACGGAGGAATAACCTAAATCGAGAGCGATGCCGGTAATCCTTTTCTTTGGATCCATCAATAAGATCGACGCAGCCGACATCTTGGCCTCGCTCTTCTTTTGAAGAAAGGTCTTGCCATAATGCTGCAGCAAAAGACGCTCCGTCTGTCTTGGACTTAAACCCAACAGCCTCGAAAGGGTATCCAGGGAAAGGTCCTTATAATCATACAGAAAGGCTTCTTCTATGATCAGATATTTGCTATAGGCCAGGTCGGATGTTTTTGACTGTATCTGTGATTTTTGTATATTTTCATAATTACGGATCAGCTGAATAACCAGCTGCTGCAAAAGATTTTCCACCTGCTTCATATAACCGGTATATTTGTTATCCAATTCCAGGAAGATCTGCTGCATCAAAGGATGGATGTTCTGATTATCCTGTCCGAACCATATTTTGGTGTCTTCAAAGAGCTGCAGATAGGAGCCTTGCTTCTCTTTCTTTTTGTCGTTACTTTTTTTCTCAAGCTTCAGATAGATACAGTACTCGATCATAGGATCTTCCTTATCCGGGATTTGCTCATGTTCAACATGAGGTCCTGTGACATAAAGCGTATTTGGGACTACCTGATAAGTAACATGATCTAATTTCACCTTTCCTTTTCCGAAAGGAATGTAATGGATCTCGTAACTGTTGTCACTGTGACTGTGGCTTGGTATGGAACGTAAGAAACGCTCGCATACGAAGTGCAATGCGTAGAAATTGATATGTTCCATGGAAAACTTAATATCAAGATCATTATAAGATATTTTCATGATATCACCTCGATTTCATCGTAACAAAGATGGACTAACCAGTCAATAGAAATATGCGAGAACATGACATCCGTGATGTGAAAATGTCATAAATCTCTATTATATAAAAAAATGGTTTTGTTATAATGAAGTTACGGTTTAAGAAGGTTTTTCAACTTATAATGAAAAGGAGGATATTACAATGGAGTCTGTAAACAAAAAAATGAAAGGTGCAATTTTACCAGGTAACAGTACAGTAGAAATGAAAGAATT
>DATMUM010000208.1:0-6927 GCA_035564175.1 Mobilitalea sp. | reverse complement strand
CCCGCCTCTACGGGTTCGGCCGACTCGACGAATTCGCCGTAACAGTTGTCCACCATGACTATTGTCTTGCTATTTAATTCTCTTATTACATCGATAACCCTTTTAATTTCCCTTATATTTATCGCAGGTCTCCAGCTATAGCCGCGTGAACGCTGTATCAGTACCATCGCAGTTTTTTCATTAACGGCCGCCCTGACGGCGTTCAAATCGACCGTGCCCTCCGCTGTGAGCTCCACCTGCCTGTATGAAATGCCGAAATCCTTCAGTGAACCTGCTCCCTCGCCCCGTATGCCTATTACCTCTTCGAGCGTGTCGTAGGGCTTGCCTGTGATCGAAAGAAGCTCATCTCCAGGCCTAAGGTTTCCGTAAAGGCATACCGCTAGAGCCTGCGTCCCGGCGACTATCTGGTGCCTCACCAAAGCATCCTCGGCCTTGAACACCGATGCATAAACTGCATCGAGCACTTCCCTGCCCCTGTCGTCATAACCGTAACCCGTGGTGCCGCCGAAGTGGGAGTCGCTGAGATTGTGTTCCTGCATTGCCGCAATGACCTTGTACTGGTTTATTTCCCTTACGGCTTCGATGTCCCTGAAAGCATCCCTGACATTATTTTCGGCTGATTCTACAGTTTTGATAATGGTTTCATCTATACCGAACGTATTTTTCAAATAATTCTGATATTCAATATTCATTGTCCCGATCCCCTTAGGTCCTTTGATCGCGGATTAACCCGCGTATAATTTTCCAAGCGTACCATTTCATTTTATCCCACCCGGACAAGCATTTCAAGGAGCTTTTGGGAGATAAGACAGACAATCAATTTCGGATGCTATGGACTTATTTCGATGATATGTGAAATATGGTAATAATTGTATCGCCTAAGACTTTTTCAATTTAGCCTTCTTCTCCTTTTTTACCTTTGGAGGAAGACTTTTCACGAAAGAGTAGGATATCTCCAGCCAATTACTGATAAATTTTTCATCTGTAAGTTTACTTTCAGGTATCTCCACATATTCCTTCATGATGAAATCAGGGCGGGGTTCAAAAGGTTTAATTTCGTCACATTTTGACTGGATAACACAACGATCGTCTTCAGATAGTCTAAGAAAAACTTTTCCTCCTTTCACACCTGTCCACATATTATCATTCACAAAATATACCGGAGCTCCAAACATAGGTTTCTTTTTTCTTTCATAAGTGATAATCAGCTTTTCCAGATAATCCGCTATATTCTGATTTGCTTTCTCCCAATCCATATAAAATATCTCCTTTACTCAACACTCAAACCTCATTTATTTATCTATCATAATACTCTGTGTTTATGATCATAATCAATAATGTAATGATTTGTACTAATAAAATATATTCTCTTTCGTTTTATTTCCGGCGTATCGACAGGCCTTACCGCCCTTGCAATATCAGATCCTCTGCTGTAACATTGATATACAAATAAAAGCAATGGTGGAGAAAATGAGGCTATATCTGACAGTATCCCGCGAAGACGACAATAAAGAAGCCAAGCAGCTCCTCAAGGGAAAATTGCATATTTCGGAGAGGCTTATCAAAAAACTCAAATACTCCGGTAAAATACTGCTCAATTCCGTGCCTGTGCATGTCAATGCAAAAGTGCATGAAGGCGATCTTTTGGAAGCCTTTATAGAATCCGATGAATTAAATGAAGATATTGCTCCGGAACCGATGGACCTCGATATTCTATTCGAGGACGATAACCTTATTGCGATAAACAAGCCTCCGGATACGGTAGTCCATCCTACCTCGCTCCATCAATCCGGCACTATTGCCAACGGGCTCATGCACCATCTGCTGGCCAAGGGCGTCAGAACGCTGGTTCGTCCGGTCAGCAGGCTGGACCGCGATACGTCGGGCATCATAATTTTTGCACTTAATCCATTCATACAGGAAAACCTGGTCCGTCAGATGCACGACAAATCTTATATCAAGGAATATGTAGGCCTTGTGCACGGCATGATGAATGAAGCGGCCGGTACGATAGACCTTCCGATCGAAAGGCTTCCGGGCAGTCTGATGCTGCGCTGCGTAACACCCGACGGTGCGCCCTCCGTTACCCATTTTGAAGTCTTCGAACAGTTTACGGATGCCGCTTATCTGAAGTTCAGGCTCGAAACGGGCAGGACACATCAGATACGCGTCCACTGCCAGGCGACCGGTCACCCGCTTGTCGGCGACACCCTGTATGATCTGCCGGCCTTTAACGGCAGACTTGAAGGCCTGATGAACAGGCAGGCGCTCCATTCTTACAGGGTTGTTTTCACACACCCCTATACCAATAAAGAAATGGAGTTGAAAGCACCTGTTCCCGCTGATATACAGCATGCGCTGGAAATATTGAGAAATATCCGGTAAAATTTTACTGATTCTTCCATATGTGGTACTATATATCATAGTAAGTTACCAGGGGGGGTACCAGAATGGAAGTTCTGAAAGAGAGATATACGATTACCGAATTAAGCGACATGCTTCAGTTAACCGATCACGCACTGAGGTTTTATGAAAAGGAATTCGAATTGACAGTTCCGAAGGACGAACGCGGAAGACGCTATTACACTGCCGATCTGGCAAATATGATGTACAAGATCAAAGTCATGAGGTCCGAAGGGCTTGAAATAAAGGCTGTAAAGAAGATCCTGCAGGATGAATCGGCCTTTGTGATGCCACAGGCAGCGCCTGACACCAATCCTTCCGCTCTCACCGTTCCCGATAATAAGGAATATGAAGCTATACAATTGATTTTCAGCGAAATAGGAAAGCAGCTTACAAAAGAGATTTCATATGAAATTGATTCCGCCAGGGAGCATCTGAGCAGGGAAATTTCTAAAAGCAAGCTCGAGCTTGGGGCATGTGTGGAAAACGGCATGCGCCGGCTCGAAAACAAAATGGAGAAACATTACCAGGAAGTGGACAAAGCCCTGGGCGACTGGAGGAAAAAGAAAGGCAGGCATTCCTTCAGTGCATTTTTCTCAAGGCTGTTCAGGCGCAGATACAATCAGCTAAATCACTGATCAATCAAGTCCTCGGAATACACAGTATACCCAGTCTCGGAATATACGGTTTACCCAAGCTGTTTGGGACATACCGAACTTACCGGATTTACCGAATTTACCGAATTAGCAACTTTCTCGTCAAGTGCCGCTTATATTGTTATTTAACTTGCGGGGTTTTCTTTTCTTAACGGTTTTATTTTTGAAATCATTCGATATTATACTGATGTTGCCGTCAGTTTCAAGAATGGCCAGATCGACGTCTTCAATAAGAGAAATTCCATGCTCCCTTACCGCCTCTTTCAGTTCATCCAGGGTAAACTTAACCTTTACCATATTCTTATGGTTTATTTCTCCTTTATAAACCAGGATAACAGGCTCTCCCTGAATTATCTGCCCAAGCTTTGGAAATTTATACAGGACCAGCTTGAACAGAAAGTTGACGGCAAAAAGAGTGCCGGCAGCGACCAGTCCGCCCGGCAATGTCGTATCCGGTCCAACCATCGCATTCTGGACTGCATTGCTTATCAGTAGTATAAAAACCAGGTCGACGACTGAAAGCTGGGATAATTCCTTCTTTCCGAACAATCTTATTGCGATAACAATGAATAGATATATCGTTGCCGAACTAAGTACTATGTTCCAATATTGCACTTTAACCACCCTCATTTAATCGCTTATTGTACGTACATAATCCCGATATTTCAGTAATCATGCTCGATATATTCTTTATTGTCACTTTAGATCATTCATCAATCTAGGATAATTCATTCTTCCGTCGACAATATGATAAACGAACACAATATCATCAATTAGCCGGTAAATACATAGATAGTTGCCACAAACAAGCATACGATAGCCATCCAGCTTTAGTGGCTTGTCACTGCAGCTTATACCAATATTCGGACTTGTTTGCAATAGCTCAAGTGCACTATAAATACGGTCGGTGATCTTGCGCGCCGAATTCGGACCAACGAGTTCAAGATGAAGAAGCGCAATTTCTTCCAACTCACGCTGAGCAGGCGCGAGTATACGAAGCTTATACTTTAGATTTTTCATAGACTTTATTTAAGCGCTGTCTGGAATCTTCCAACGTATAAACCGGTTCCCCGGCAAGTCGGGATTGTTCGGCTAACTCCAACTTTGCTCTTAACCGGATCAGTTCCTCACGTTTTTCAAATGCATCAATGCTCATAATCACCAGATCGCCTTCACCGTTCTTTGTGATATAAACAGGTTCCTGTGTTTCATGGGCGAGTGTTGATATAGTACCGTAATCATTGCGTAAGTTGGTTGAAGATTTGATAATCAAACGACTGCCTCCTTTGACATTAATTATTCTATCATTATTATATGATAATTCTTCATTTACATCAAGTTATTTGGGTCTCAGCAGTCCGACGCCATATATTTAAATGAATTCATTTATCCTATTTTTTAATTCTTTGGTATAGGTAAATTGATTAGTTTAGTACTTTTGAACCAGTCGGCGTTTCTTTCTCTGATTACTCCATTAACAAAATATACTGTACCTCCGAATATTACAGCAAAGGCAATGATAATAATGATTATAACTGGTTTTTTATTGTTCATATTAACCGGAACCTTCTTATATAAAATCGCAGAGAGAGATACTATTTTCCTTTTTTGTTTGTAATTAGCTTTAAAGTGCTATAATATTTATGAAGGACGGCGACGCTTGTTGCTGTCGGGTTTTAGTTGGGGACTTACTTAAGACGGTTTTTATCGAACCGTTTTTTCCTTTGCCTTTCCGGATGTGGCTTTAGTAGCTTGTGACGTAGCCTGATTACCGGTCGCACAGCGGAGCCAAGGCTGGAATACCTTTTTCTGTTCTTTCATCACAAATAAATATAACATATTTCATTCATGATTTTACACCAAAATTACAATTAGTAAGTTCCTCATTATCTTCATACTATGGATTTATTGTATCTTACGTTTCAGTATTGAGATGACCCACCTTGTACTACCATAACTTTGAGCGGCAGCAACAGTGCTTACTAACTCCCATCCCTGTGAGCCTAATTCATTCAATTCATTTTGGAATACGTATTGGTCGACTTTACCCCCAAATACTCCTTTTGCATCAGTAGACAGCGTTTTGTATTCGAATTTATCCATATTCTTATCCTCCTATGATTTTATCCTCTTTTATTTAACGAATGCCACTAATAATTTGTCTGTACTTCAACAAGCTTAACAAATTCCTATCTATGTAGTACTTCATAATATCAAATTATTATGCAGAGTGTTCGTCGTTCGCCCAACGGCGGGAGCCCGGGCAACGTTAATGAGCCACCTTTCATCTAACGTCTCAGCCGTCGCGGCACCGATGAGCTGGACTCCCAAAGTCCTTCTCCCTGGCGGTGCTCGCCACCCAGCGGATCGGTGTGGCGTACTGCAAGAGCCTTTACACTGGGAGCCAAATCCGGGGCCCAGACCTTGTATGCCCTTGTGCTGACTGCTTTGTTAGGCGAAGTATTGCATGTCCTTCGGCCGCACGACCGGAGTCAAGGCCGGAGCTCCTTTTATACATTTACTTTTTTGTAAGTAACCGTTCAATTTCTTTTCTAATACTTACAATCATTTCTTTCCTAACTTCTTCACTTGGTCTTGTTGCTTCATCAAATAATTCTTCATTTGGCAACTGCCATACTGGTCCTTTTTTAGGAGTGTCACCTGCAACCCTTGGATAAAGATGCCAATGAAGATGTGATACTCCATTCCCAAGTAATTCATAATTCATTTTGTCTGGTTTGTATACATTAAAAGCAGCTTCTGCCAAAAGAGACATTTCTTCAAGATACTTCATTTTAAACGAATACTCAAGCTGATGTAATTCTGACGCATGCTGTTTGCAAACAAATACCGTATAACCTTTAAATCTCTGAAACCACCCAAGCATAGCGTAACCAGTATCTAGTTCCATAATAAAATAAGGATCGTTCTTTATTTTTTCTAAACTTTCACATATGTGACATCCCATTTTGCACCTCTCCTTTATATAAGCCTAGTACTCATTACTACACTATTCCTTAATAAATACGCAGGGCGACAATTTTTCGCCCGACGGCCGGAGCCAAGGCCGGATTACCTTACAGTTCTTTCGCATTTCAATATATCCATAAAAACTTCATCATGAAATTTGCCTTTTAGATAATAAGATTCTCTTCTTCTTCCTATTTCTCTAAATCCCACTTTTCTATAACAATTAATTGCTCTTTCATTGAATGAAAACACTTTTAGCATAACATTATTTAAGTTTAAATAATCAAAGCAATAATCCAGTAGTAAATTAAGTGCTTCGCCACCATATCCTTTATTGCGATTATCTTCATCACCTATAAATAATCCAACGTCTGCACACTGCCTTAATTGATCAACTTCATGAATACCACAATTACCAATTAATTCATCATCTTCTAATCTAACAATTGCAAATTGATATTGACCGGAATTATGTTTAAGCCATTCCTTTTCACTTTCCAAAGATATTACTCTACAAGAATTTCCTACTCCATTAGTTACATTAAAATCATTTAACCATTTAACATAAGTTTCAACATCATCAACATTCATTGGCGATAAATAAACTTGTTTACCCACTAACTTTTTGAAATATCTCATTTTATCTTTTACCCCCTTTATACAAATTCAGTTTAACATTGCGCAGAGCATCCCATTTACCGCCCGACGGCTGGAGGCCCGGGTGACGTAACCGGCGATGAACTGGACCCTCGAGGCCCTTCTCCTTGGCGGTGCTCGTCACCTAGGATGCATGGGCGAGCAGTGTAGCGAAGCGGAACGACCAGCCCAGCGAATCGGTGTGGCGTGCTGCAGGGGCCTTTATTTTAGGTACCAAATCAGTGACTCAGACCATACGCGC
>DATMUM010000207.1:0-52108 GCA_035564175.1 Mobilitalea sp. | reverse complement strand
GACATAAATTTTCCTCCGCGTGGTATTATTTGGTTTGATTGACACTTACTATTATACTACTACCGGAGAAAAATTTATATAAAACGAGTAACAAAAACCCAGTAAAATCAATGGGTTGAAGGCATTTCACAAATGCCTAATATTATTAGTAGAAGGAGATAAAATCTCCGCAGATGCAAGATTGTTAGAAGTAAGTGATTTGCAGGTAGATCAATCCACCCTGACCGGTGAATCAAATCCGGTTCGAAGAATATCCGATGCGGTTCTTAGGGATGATCTGACCCGGGCTGAGATCCCGAATCTGATCTTTGCAGGAACGAATGTAGCGGAAGGCAATGCAAAAGCTGTAGTTATTGAAATCAGTATGAGAACGGAATTTGGTAAGATTGCCAACCTAACTCAGACGATGGAAAAAGAAGAAAGTCCTCTTCAGAAGGAATTAAACCGTTTGACCAAGCAGATCTCGATTATTGCGATCGGATTTGGTATTTTTTTCTTCGTTGCCGCATTATTACTAGTAAAAGAGCCAATGGCTTCCGCCTTTATCTTTGCTCTGGGTATGATTGTAGCATTTATTCCGGAAGGGCTTCTTCCAACAGTTACTTTATCCCTGGCAATGGCAGTACAGCGAATGTCCAAGCGCCATGCTTTGGTAAAGAAGCTTTCATCTGTGGAAACCTTAGGAAGTACAACAGTCATTTGTACGGATAAAACAGGTACTCTGACGCAGAACGAAATGACCGTCAGCAATTTATGGCTGGCTGTAAAAGAATATGATGTAACCGGTGTAGGCTACAGTGCAAACGGAGACGTAGTATACCAAGGGACCAAAACCACCGCAGAGGAAGACCCGGATTTAAAGCTTCTTCTTACGGCAGCAGCATTATGCAGCAATGCGAGACTGCTTCCTCCGAATGAAGAGTCTGTGAGATATACTGTACTGGGAGATCCAACAGAGGCGTGTCTTGGCGTTGTTGCTGAAAAAGCAGGTATTAATATTCCCAAACAAGCGGAAATAACCCCACGTATCAGAGAGCTTCCCTTTGAATCAAGAAGAAAAAGAATGACTACGATTCATGAACTGGATAAACCGATGGAGGGCACCCGCAAAATAGCATACATCAAAGGTGCACCAAAGGAAGTAATGAAATTAAGTAATTACATCCGTGTTAACGGTGAAGTCCAGGACATGACAGAGGAAATGAGCAACAGAATCATGGAGGCAAATGACCGGTATGCCCGTAGTGGACTTCGTGTATTAGCAGTTGCGTATCGTCTTCTTCATAAGGAAGATGATCTCCCGACAGCCATTAGCGCTTATACTCCTGAGATTATCGAGCAGAATATGGTTTTTGTAGGTCTGGTTGTAATGGCTGATCCGCCGCGGCCGGAAGTAGCTGATGCTGTTGAGGAATGCCGCCGCGCCGGTATACGAATCGTCATGATTACCGGTGACTACGGTTTAACAGCAGAAAGTATTGCAAAGCGTATCGGTATTGTAAAAGGTCCCAATCCCCGTGTTGTATCAGGTCTGGAATTAGAGGCAATGACGGACGAACAATTGAAGATATATTTAAAGGATGAAATTATCTTCGCCCGTGTAGCACCGGAGCAAAAACTGAGAGTAGTTACAAATCTTCAGGAATTGGGTGAAATTGTTGCAGTAACCGGCGACGGCGTTAATGATTCCCCGGCGCTGAAGAAAGCGGACATCGGTGTTGCCATGGGTATTGCAGGCACTGATGTGGCTAAGGAAGCTGCTGATATGATTTTGACGGATGATAACTTTGCATCCATTGTTCATGCGATTGAAGAAGGCCGTGCAGTATACAGTAATATCCGTAAATTCATGCTATATATATTAAATTCCAATGTTCCGGAAGCTGTGCCTTCTGCTCTGTTCCTGTTTTCAAAGGGAGCAATTCCTTTACCGCTTACCATAATGCAGATCTTAACCATTGACCTTGGTACGGATATGGTGCCTGCATTAGGACTTGGTACAGAGAAACCCGAAAAGGGTATTATGGATCAGCCGCCCCGCAACCAGAAAGAACCCCTGCTTAACCGTAAGCTGGTGGTTAAGGCGTTTTTATGGTACGGCATATTAGGCTCCATTACCTCTGCTTTCTCGTATTTCTTTGTCAATATTTTAAATGGCTGGCCGAAGGTTCCTTTAGCCGGAGAGGGTGATCCTATCTATGTGAAGGCGACGACTATGGCACTTGCAGCAATTGTATTCAGCCAGATTGGCGCAGTTTTCAACTGTCGTACACAGAAGCAGTCCGTATTTAAAGTAGGTATATTTGCAAATAAGCAGGTCAACATTGGCATTCTGTGCGAGATCCTCATAATTGTTACCTTAGTATTCCTTCCGCCGTTACAGTCCGTGTTCCATACCTCAGCATTAGGTATAAAGGATTGGCTGCTGTTATGTGCATGGCCGCCTGTGATACTTCTCATTGAAGAAGGAAGAAAATTCCTGTTACGAAGAAAAGACAATAAAGCTGATAAAAAGAGCATATAAAACTGAGAGGTGAATAAGATGAAAGTTATTGTTATAGGATTAGGCAGAATGGGTAGGGGCTTGTCCCTGAACCTAGTGAAAAAAGGCCACCAGGTAACTGTAATTGACACAAATCCGGAATCCTTTGAGGGATTAGGAAAGGATTTCAACGGTATTAAGCTGGTCGGCTTTGGCTTTGACCGTGATGTTCTGATGAAAGCGAAGATTGACAAGGTAGATGCAGTTGTATCCTGTACGCAAAGTGATGAAGTCAATGCAGTTATTGCAAGAATTGCCAAGAATGTCTATCGTGTACCGAGGGTAATCGCCCGCCTCTATGACTCAAGAAAAGCTGAAATTTATAAACGGCTTGGCATACAGACGATTTCAACCACCACCTGGGGAATTGAAAGAGCTTCTGAAATCTTAACCTATAATCAACTGGATAGTGTCTATGAGATGGGAGACGGCAAGGTTAATCTGGTCAGGATAGAAATTCCGCACATGTTGGTCGGGCATACCGTTAATGAGCTTACCATCATTGGTGAAATTAATGTAGTTTCCATCAGCCGCGGTAATAAAACCTTTATCCCTACCCTGGGTACCATATTTGAAGCAGAGGATACCTTATATCTGTCAGTAAATTACACTGCAGTTCAGAAACTCAAGTCCATGATTGGTCTGGTATAAAGGAGGAAGAAAGATGAAGGTAATTATCGTGGGCGGAGGCCAGGTTGGATCTTACATTGGCTCCTTAATGTTAGCAAACGGACATGATATTAAAATAATTGAGTACCGGGAGAAGAACTTTCATAAATTAGAACGGGAATTTACCTCTGAACACTTGGTTTACGGACATGGTTCCGATCCTGCGGTTTTAGAACAGGCAGGAATTGGTTCCGCCGAAGTTCTGGCGGCGGTAACGGCAGAAGATGAAATCAATCTGGTCGTTTCAACGATGGCTAAGATGGAATTCGGTGTACCCCGCGTGGTAGCCAGAGTGAACAACCCGAAGAATGCCTGGCTTTATAACAGCAGCATGGGTGTGGATGTCGGTGTAAACCAGGCTGATTTGATGGCTCATTTTATTGTAGAAGAGATGAATTTGGAAGATATGCTTACGCTGATGAAGTTAAATCGCGGAGATTATTCCATCGTTCAGACAAGAGTCGGGCAGCACGCCAAGGCAGCGAATAAGCTGCTGAAGGATCTGCCGGTACCGAAGAATGCTGTACTTATCGCAATTACCCGTAATGCTTCCGTATTAATTCCAAAGGGTGATACTAAGATTTTAGTTGAGGATGAAATTCTGGTGTTAACGGACGAGGACAGTCGGAAAGAGTTAAAAGAAATCTTTGGTTAATAGCTAAAATATTAACGAATCATAATAGGTAAACCCTGTCAGGCATCGTAATCGCATTGGCTCCATCATCTACCGTGCAATCATCGCATTTGTATTATGGATTTGGAGAAGTTTGAAAAGGCCAGCGGCGGTGAATTTGCCAACGACCGTATGATATTATCATAAAATGATATAGGAATATAATTTTTCTTCACGAATAACAATACTTAAGGTACTGCTTCAGAGATATAATAAGATGAAGTAGTACCTTTTGTCATATACTGTAATTTTATGGTAGATTCTTGTAAGCATATAATGAGGTCGAAAATATTGTATTTATTGAGAAAATAGTATATATTAGTAAATATATTAGGAGCGGTTGGGACAGTTTATCTATGGTTTATGGTGCGATTACGGAATTGGGGGAATGTACGTGCTTGGTAACAGTAAAAAAACGATTGGTGCATTTATTTCTCAGGTAAATGAAGAGTACCAGGATTCTGTCAGTAAAGGTATTATTACAAAAGCGAAGGAACTGGATTATAATGTTGCTTTCTTCACTAATTTCGGCGGCTTTGGACAGGTAACCTATGATATGGGTGAAGCCTTTATTACAGAGCTTCCAAGCTATGAAGAACTGGAAGGAATCATTATTACACCGGATATTATGATACTCCCTAATTTATTGGAGCAGTATAAGAGAAATATCAAGAGCCGTTGTCATTGCCCCGTAGTCAGTATTCGTACAGAAACAGATGAATTTTACAATGTATTGGTGGATGATTATACCGTCCTGGACGATATCATCACTCATTTTATAGAGCAGCACAGCTTCACGAGAATTAATTTCCTGGCAGGGCCGAAGGGGATTCCTGCTTCGGATCGAAGGCTGGCATCTTATCGAAAGATATTAACAGAGCATCATATTCCTGTAGAGGAAGAACGCATCTACTATGGAGACCTGTGGAGAAATGCAGGAAACGTCGCCGTGGACCAGTGGCTGAACAGTGACCTGGAGAGGCCTCAGGCCATCGTATGTGCGAATGATTACATGGCTATTACCGTATGCAGGGCATTAGCGGAGCGAGGCATTAAGGTTCCGGATCAGATCGCCGTATCCGGCTGTGATGATGTTGAGGATGCCGCAGAATTTAGTCCATCCCTTACAACGGCCAGAATGCCCGGCTTTGAGATGGGTTGTGAGGCAGTTGCTAAGATACACAAGCTCAATCAGGGAATTGAACAGCCTCATAATACGTTCATACAGACCCTAAGCATTTACCGTTCCTCCTGTGGCTGCAAGAGGCATTGGTATCACGAAAGCAATGACAGACGTCGTAATCATATCCTGGCAAGGGAGAATTTATTGGGCGAACTGTCCCGTAATTCTTATATGTCGACAGATCTGACTGGACTTACAAGGCTGGAGGATGTAATTGATAAATTATGGGCTTATATCTATGATAATCAGAATTTAACCCATTTTTGCATGTGTCTTATGAGAGACTGGGATAATTTTCACCAGCAGGAGGATGAAGAGCATTGGAATGATTTTAACGATCTGCTGATGGAGGCAGGTATTAAAAACTGGAATAGGTACACGAAGGTGAAATGCTCCAAGAAGGAGCTAATTCCATTGGAGTTCGCTGAGGAAGGTCCTGTAGTTTATTTCTTCACCTTGCTGCATCATCAGGCACATTGCTTTGGCTATGTCGGTATCAGCTTTAATAAGGTGCAGACTTACATGAAGACATTCCAGGCATGGCTGATTACCCTTAGCAATGTTTTGGAAAATGTTCGAATTCACGGTGAATTGAACCGACTGATCTTTAAGCTGGAGGATATGTCAATTCGCGATGAACTGACGGATTTATATAACAGACGTGTTCTGGAAACTCTGGGTAAGAAATATCTGAAGCATTGTGTCGAGGAACAGACGAAGCTGATGATATTTACCGCAGATATGGATAAGCTCAAGTATATCAATGATAAATTTGGACATGCTCATGGTGATATTGCTTTAAAGGTGGTAGCTAATTCCCTCGTAAGTGCGGCTGATGATGATGAGATCTGCATCCGGCTCGGCGGAGATGAATTCATGGCGATGGGAATTGATTACGATGATGCCAAGATGGGGAAGTTTGTTAACCGTTTTGTAGAAGAATTGAACAAATTCAACTTCCTGAATGAATATGATTTCAGTGTGTATGTAAGCTATGGCTATCAATTGATCCTTCCGGACGAGCACACTACCATTGAACGCTGCCTGGTAGCGGCAGATACACAGATGTATCAGCAAAAATACGAAAAGGATGCAAAGCATATCAAAGCAAATCTGGTATGCTGAAGTCAGCCTTATATCAGTTATAACGAGGAACGGATTAAGAAAGCATTTACTGAATCAGGGTGGATGCTTTCTTTTATTTGCTTGTTTCTTCCTGTTTACTGTATTTTCTAAATAAATAGACAGCCAGGGTACATGAAACTTGTTTTTCGGTGAAACTTGTTATATAGTTATAGTACACAGTTAAGGCATCCTGTAATAAAGTAATCATTGTGAAATCTGTATAACCATTATCTTGAGGTATTTAAGGTGAACATTTAACGATTTATGGAAGAAGAGGACCATGGTTATCCGGTATATGTAGGCCGAAGCTGGAATATCGTCAAACCGACGCAGGTGACCAACATTGAGGTGCATTTAGTGGTGGCAGACTTAAAGAGGTACCAGCAAAAATATGAAAAGGAAGCATTACCGTTAAAGCATAGAATTGATCGATCATGTTATTTGAAAGGCAAGGTTGAATTGGAAAGGTTATATGATAAATTATCGGCATATGCAGATGAGGATTATTATCCGATGCATATGCCCGGGCATAAACGTAATAATAAATTGATGCATATGGTTAATCCCTATATGCTGGATATAACGGAAATAGACAGCTTTGATAATCTTCATCAGCCGGAAGGGATTTTGCAGCAGCTGTCTGAGCGGTTAAGCCGCCTGTATGGGGCATTAAAATCATTTCCTCTGGTAAATGGTAGTACGGCGGGCAATCTGGCGGGGATATCAGCAGCAGTTAACCGGGGGGATGCTGTGCTTTTTGCCAGGAACTCTCATAAATCCGTTTACCATGCAGCGATTATGATGGGGCTGAGACCGGTATACTGTTATCCACCGATATTGTCACAAGTATCGATCAATGGTGGAATTCTTGCCGGAGAAATCGAAGAGCTGTTGATAACTCATAAAGATATCAAGCTTGTGGTTATTACATCCCCGACTTATGAAGGGGTCGTATCCGATATTCGGTTAATCTCAGAGATTGTTCACCGGCATGGAGCGCTTCTAATGGTAGATGAAGCCCACGGAGCACACTTTGGATTCCACGAGGGATTTCCGAAAAGCGCTGTTACCCAGGGGGCGGATCTTGTGATCCAGAGCCTGCATAAGACACTGCCGGCATTTACACAGACAGCAGTATTGCATTCCAACAGAGAAGATCTGAACCGGAAAATCCAGCAATATCTTGCGATATACCAGAGCAGCAGCCCCTCCTATCTACTGATGGCAGGAATTGACCGTTGTGTCAGTCTCCTCGAAGACAGAGGGCTAGTATTATTTGATCAGTATGAGAAAAGACTTCAGGGATTTTACCGTTCCATGGAGCAGCTTAAGGCATTGAAGGTAGTGAATTGGCAGGATGTCATGCAGGAGGGGGTTTTTGACTTTGATCCGTCAAAGTTAACGATTTCTGTCAGAAAGACCGGTTTGACCGGCCATCAGCTGCAGGAGCTTCTCAGGACAAAATATCATATTGTTATGGAAATGGCGGCTCCGGAGTATGTTCTTGGTATGACAAGCATTTGTGATACGGATGAGGGACTTGCCCGACTTGCTGAGGCGCTTCTTGCCATCGATAGCGGGATGACGGCGGCGGAAGGTAAAGTGATCCCAATTGATCAGAGTGTGCGAAAGCCCATACCGGTTCTGAGTCCGCAGGCAGCAGTAGAGAAACAGTCTGAGCTTGTTAAGCTTTCAGATAGTGAAGACAGAATATCAGCGGCCTTTATCAGCCTGTACCCACCGGGAACACCGCTTCTGGTTCCCGGCGAAAGGATTGACAGAAGGCTTATTGATTATATACAATGGGTCATGAAGGAAGGATTTGCTATCACTGGACTGACGGGTGACCGGATGGATCAGATAGAAGTAATCCAATAAGCATTACAATGCTTGTTATATAGAACAGAAGGATTGACACAAGATTGAAAGGATTAACAAGAATGGCCAGGATTTTTATTGTCATGGGAAAAAGTGCAACCGGGAAGGATACGATATATAAAAAACTGCTGGAAGCAGAGGATTTGCAGCTTCGGACTGCTGTGATGTATACAACGAGACCGATCCGCAAATCAGAAATTGACGGAGTGGAATATCATTTTGTGGATGAAGCCACATTACTGGAGCTGCAGAAGCAGAATAAGATTATTGAACACAGAGCTTATGAGACAATCCATGGGACCTGGCATTATTTTACCGTGAATGATGGACAGATTAATCTTGAGGAAGCAGATTATCTGATGATAGGAACCTTGGAAACCTATGCTCAGATCCGAGAATACTTTGGGAAGGATCAGGTAGTACCGGTTTATCTTGAAGTGGAGGATGGAATCCGCTTGATGAGGGCAATCAAGAGGGAACAAAAGCAGGAACAGCCCAGATACGCCGAGATGTGCAGACGTTATCTGGCCGACGAAGAGGATTTCTCCGAAGAAAATCTTCAAAAAAACGGGATAACCAAACGGTATCAAAATCTTGATATCTACATCTGCATCTACGAGGTAATCGAGGACATTAAAAAAATTACTGTAAACGGAAAATAATATATGTTATAATGTTCGTATATAAGCAAACTTGTTTGCGAGCTTTGCTTATATATAAATTAATCGGTTTGTTATTAGGGAGGTTAGCTATGGAAATAAAGGTAAGCCAGATGCAGTCTTTGAATCAGGTTGAGCAGAAAGCGCCCGTACCGGAAGCAGATGCTTCTTTTAAGTTTACATTGATTTCCCATATTGAGGAACAGGAGCTGAAGGCAAGAATCAATATGATGCTGGAGGAAATTGCGGCCCAGGGTAAGAAGATAGCCAAGCACATGGACGTAAAGGACATGAAGCATTACCGGGAACTGATTAAGGAATTCATGAATGAGATCGTGAACCGTTCACATAAATTCTCCAGAGAGAATTTTCTCGATAGAAAAGGAAGACACAGAGTATATACCATGATAAAGCTGGTTGATAAGAATCTGGATGATTTGGCGGCAGAGCTGATTAAGGATGAGAAGGACCACTTGTCAATACTAAACAGAATAGATGAAATCAGGGGATTATTGCTGGATATATTCTCATAATTGATAATACCGTAGTTAGCGGGGATTGGAGACACAGAATGCAAGAATTCGGACAAATCATCGGTCATGAAAGTATCATACAGCATCTTCAGAACGCGATAGCATCTCATAAAGTTTCCCATGCATATATTCTTCATGGAGAAGAGGGGATGGGAAAAAAACTGCTTGCCAGGACCTTCGCAAAGACGCTTCAGTGTGAAGAAAGCGGTATCATATCCTGTAACCGCTGTAAATCCTGTATGCAGTCTGACACAGGTAATCATCCGGATATTATATGGGTTACCCATGAAAAGATAAGCATCGGTGTGGAAGACATCCGTGTCCAGCTTAATGCGGATATTCAGGTAAAGCCTTATAACAGTCCGTATAAAATATATATTATTGATGATGCGGACAAGCTGACAGAGCAGGCACAGAATGCCCTTTTAAAAACAATGGAGGAGCCACCAGAATATGCTGTCATCCTTCTGTTGGTCAGCAACATCAGCGTAATACTGCCAACCATTCTTTCCAGATGTGTCGTACTGAATCTGAAACCGGTGGACAAGCAGGCAATCAAAGAGTTTTTGATGGATCAGCATCAGGTTCCTGATTATATAGCGGAGGTTGCAGCCTCATTTTCCGGTGGTAATGTCGGCAAAGCCATTAAATATGCCTCCTCCGAGGATTTTGAACAAATGAAGGGTAATGTACTCCATATCTTAAAATATATTGACGATATGGAGCTTCACGAGGTAATTTCCGGTTTAAAAATGCTTACAGCAAGCAAGAATAATATTGAGGATTATATTGATTTAATGGTCCTGTGGTATAGGGATGTTCTGATGTTTAAGGCGACGATGGATCCTGACCTTCTCTTATACAGGGAGGAGCTGTCATTTATTATTAACCAGGCAAATATCAGAAGCTATGAAGGAATTGAAAAAATCATAAGTGCAATGGAAAAGGCGAAAATCCGGCTGAAAGCCAATGTTAACTTTGACATTGCGATAGAGCTTATGTTACTTACAATAAAGGAGAACAGTAATGGTTAATGTAATCGGAGTGAGATTCCGTAGGGCAGGAAAGGTGTATTTCTTCGATCCTGCGGGCTACGATATTAAACAAGGGGACAATGTAATCGTTGAAACTGCCAGAGGGATTGAGTATGGGTTGGTAGTGTTAGGCCCCCGCGATGTACAAGATGATAAAATCATACAGCCGTTAAAGCCGGTGATCCGCCAGGCTACGGAGGAAGACAATGCGGTAGAGCGAAAGAATAAAGAGAAGGAAAAAGAGGCCTTTCATATCTGTCTCGAAAAGATTCAGAAGCATGGACTTGAAATGAAGCTGATCGATTCCGAGTATACCTTTGATAATAATAAGGTCCTGTTCTATTTCACCGCGGATGGACGCATCGATTTTCGTGAGCTGGTGAAGGATCTGGCCAGTGTATTTAAGACTCGTATCGAACTTCGCCAGATCGGAGTAAGAGATGAGACTAAGATTGTCGGAGGTATCGGCATCTGCGGAAGACCGCTCTGCTGTCACACGCATTTATCCGAATTTGCCCCGGTTTCCATTAAGATGGCCAAGGAGCAGAATTTATCTCTTAATCCTACGAAGATATCCGGTGTCTGCGGCAGACTGATGTGCTGCCTTAAGAATGAGGAAGAGGCTTATGAGGAGCTTAACAGTAAGCTTCCGAATGTAAGTGATTTTGTAACTACAAAGGACAACCTTAAGGGTGAAGTGCAAAGTGTCAGTGTGTTAAAGCAGCTGGTAAAAGTAATTGTTACCCTGGAGAATGATGAAAAGGAAGTTCGTGAGTATAAGGTAGAGGATTTGAGGTTTAATAAGAAAAAACGGAAAGAAAGAGTTCCTGCCTTTGATGATGAAGAATTAAGAGTATTAGAGCTTTTAGAGAGGAAGGAAGGGAAATCCTTACTCGATGATGAATGATAGCTTAGCAAATGAAGTGGAGATAAGGCCCGGAGAACGGGTCGATGACCTCCATAGAAATAACTATAAGATTATTCAGAATACGAAGAAATTCTGTTTTGGCATGGACGCAGTGCTGCTATCCGGATTTGCTAAAGTATTACCGGGAGAAAAGGTACTGGATTTGGGAACCGGAACGGGAATAATTCCGATCTTACTCGAGGCAAAGACGAAGGGTAAGCATTTTACCGGACTTGAAATACAGGAGGAAAGTGCGGATATGGCAAGGCGGAGTGTTGCCATGAATAAACTCGAAGACAAAGTTGATATTATGATTGGAGATATCAAGGAAGCCTCTGCTATATTTGGATTGGCTTCCTTTGATGTTATTACGAGCAATCCGCCGTATATGAATAATAATCATGGGATTATAAATCCCGGGGAAGCGAAAGCAATTGCCCGTCATGAGATACTGTGTTCCCTGGAGGATGTGATAAGGGAAGCTTCCCGGCTCTTAAAACCGAGCGGCAGGTTCTATATGGTTCACCGCCCTTTCCGGCTGGCTGAGATTATCAACACCCTGACAGCCTATAAGCTTGAGCCGAAACGGATGAAGCTGGTCCATCCTTATGTGGACAAGGAACCGAATATGGTTCTGATTGAGTGTATCAAAGGGGCTAAATCCATGGTAAAGGTAGAAGCTCCCTTGATCGTATACAAGGAACCCAATGTCTATACCGATGAGATCTATGATATCTATGGATATTAATTTGATCCATATCGGTTTGGATGCCTTAAGATAAGGGATAATAACAGGCAGGATTAAGTTGAAAAAGACATTATCATAAAGTGAATTATACAATACATGCTTCGCTTCGGCAAAAGCGCGTTAGTTTATTTTTTGCTTACTATTTGAGCTGCCTGACGGCAGAATCGAGTTTAATATAAGCAGCTGAGCTTGTTATTATCTGATACATAAAGAATAAATGCCTGGTAATTACAACAGGGCAGAAAGAACAGAAAGGACTATAGTATGTCCGGAATTTTATATTTGTGTGCCACACCGATCGGCAATCTGGAGGATATAACCTTCCGTGTCCTTAGGACTCTTAAGGAAGTAGATTTAATTGCCGCAGAGGATACGAGGCACAGTATCAAGCTGTTAAATCATTTTGAGATTAATACGCCGATGACAAGCTACCATGAATATAATAAAGTTGAGAAGGCCAAATATCTGGTGGAACAATTGTTAGCAGGTCAGAATATTGCGCTGATTACGGATGCCGGAACACCGGGAATCTCCGATCCGGGAGAGGAACTGGTAAGACAGGCATATACAGCCGGAATCGAGGTAACTTCACTTCCGGGACCCTGCGCTGCCATCACCGCATTAACCTTATCCGGACTTTCAACCAGGAGGTTCTGCTTTGAAGCCTTCCTGCCGCCGGATAAGAAGGAGCGCCAGAGAATCCTGGAGGAACTTAAGAATGATACCAGGACAATTGTATTGTATGAGGCTCCTCACAGGCTTGGTAAGACGCTGCAGGAGCTTTATGAGATACTTGGGAATCGGACAATTACAATCGTAAAAGAATTGACGAAAAAGCATGAGACCATCTGGCTGACGACTCTTGCTGAGGCGATTGATGCCTTTCGTACACAGGAGCCTAAAGGTGAATACGTGCTTATACTGGAGGGCAGATCCTATACGGAGTTGGAAGCTGATAAGCAGGAGCAATGGGGTGCTCTTGCTTTAGAAGATCACATGAATATATATCTGAATCAGGGAATGGATAAAAAGGAGGCTATGAGATCTGTCGCAAAAGATAGGGGAATAAGCAAGAGGGATATTTATCAGATGCTTATTCAGAATGAGACACGGGAGAAGGGTTAACTGTCTTTTGGAGGTAGAATAATGTTGCGCGGGGTATTTAGGACAAAAGAGGGTAAAATTATTTCGGCAATTGTGGGATTGTCGATAATTATCATCGGTGTTGTTATTTTCGCTAACTATTCACAGAACAAAAAATTTCTTGAACAGGCAGTTATGGCAGAGAACTACTTGAAATCAGGCAGCTATGAACAAGCCATTGAAGCTTACAAACAGGCTTTAACCATGAAGAACAGCGATCAGGAGTCTCTGACCATTGGTTTGGCAGAGGCCTATGCAGGAATCGATGATTTTGACAAGGCGTTAGAGGTTCTGCGTACATGTTATATGAAGACATCGACGCTTCAGCTAAAAGAGAAGATTGAGGAAATCATATCTGAAAAAACAGATTATGAATATTCTCAGTCTATTTCGCGTGCTGATCTTTATTATACCAATGAAGAGTATGATAAGGCTATTACGGAATACGAAAAAGCCAAGCAGATTAAAAGTAAGGATGTAACTGCATATAAGGGAATTGCAGATTCATATATAAAATTGAAGGAGTATGATCTGGCCAGGGAAGAGATCTTGGAGGGAGAGGAAATTACGAAGGACAAAAGCCTGGATCTTACTCAGGCGGTCGTAGATTCCTACCTTAGGAAAGAGAAGTATAATACGTTATTGGAAGAGGCCACGGAATACATTTCTCAGGAGAATTATGCGGATGGTATAACAAAATTAAAGGAAGCAATCAGTTTATTGCCTAAGGAAACAGATGCATATTCGCAATTAGCACAGACTTATATAGCCAGGAAAGAGTATGAAAATACAATTTCTATGCTTCAGGACGCCATAGAGCTTACACATAGCAAAGAACTGAAGAATCTTTTGAGCCAGGCTTCGGAGCTGAAAGGCCAGGAAGATGCAAAAAGCAAGCTGCTTAATCAGTTATATCATAGGTTGAAAGATCGGAATATAGCCAAAGTAGTAGAAATAATGAAATCAACGTTATTTACGGAAGAGCTTATGAAGGATGCTCCGGTTAGTTATTCTGTGGGAGCAGGAAATACCTCGAAGGGGCAGGTATTAGTCATATATGACAGTAATAATATATTTTTAGGAGAATTAAACAACGGTAAAAGAAATGGAGACGGGATATATTTTATCCTGACAGAGGGCAGCCTGGAACCTGGTTACTATTATTATGAAGGGGAATGGCAGAACGATATCCCAAGTGGAACCGGCCGGACTGTGGAGGTGAATGTCTTTGCCGATGATGATGGTTCACAGTATACGGACAAGATTATTACCGAGGGCAGCTATGTGAATGCTAAGGAAGATGGGCGGATGACAAAATATTTCTATACCAATGATATCGAAACCGGTAAGCTCTTGTATAGGGCTGAAAAGGGTGTACCGAAGCCTATGGCAACGAATAAAGACCAGCTGACTCCAACGCCTAGAGCTGCAAGCTATGTAATTGGTATTCTGACGAAGAGTGGGGAAGAGGCCGGGGAATATTATAGTGTTGAACCTCAGACTATATGGGGGGTCAAGCCGTTCATCAGTAAGAAATAAGTTCATCAGTAAGAAATAAGTTTATCGATAAGAAATAAGTACATTGATAAGAAATAAGTACATTGATAAGAAATAAATTCAGCGATAAGAAATAAGTACATCGATAAGAAATAAATTCAGCGATAAGAAATAAGTACATCGATAAGAAATAAGTACATCGATAAGAAATAAGTACATCGATAAGAAATAAATTCATCAATAAGAAATAAATTCATCAATGAGAAATAAAAGATAATTAGAATAAGAAATTAAAAAGCCTGTCACCACGGTGACAGGCTTTTTTATCCTTAGAACGCTCTTATCAATATGTAATTTACTCGATAATGCCTGCAAGCTTGGCAAGTTCTACGATTGTATCCTTAGAGATTTTCTTTCCTTGATATTCTAACAAGTTGTCTTTGTTTCCGTTAAAGATATCAGTGGGTTCATACTTCTGAAGGATAATTCTTCCTTCATCAACAAAAATTTCCAATGGATCTCTTTCGCTTACATCCAATGTTCTTCTTAACTCGATGGGAAGAGTAATTCTTCCAAGTTCATCAAGTCTTCTTACGATACCTGTGCTTTTCATAGTAGGCCTCCTTTTCTCTAGTGTATTGGGGAATAAAATAGAATGCATATCATACAATAGTAAGCTCATACAAAGTCCAACTTACATTATTTGTATATAGCATTTAATAAGATATCATAGGATTTTTTTAATGTCAACTAAAATAATTGTCAAAACATAGCACAATTTAAACAATAAATGTAAAACAGATACAGATAATACCATTAATTTAAGTTTTTTTGAGGAATAAAGAGATGCGTATATTAAAAATCACTATTTCGAGCATAAATTTTTGTAAAAATCGTATATTGTTTTGAGATATATTTGTATAGAAAATAAAGGAGAACATTTTATGCTGAATTATCTATGGGGATTTATGATTGTATTAGGAGTAACCGTTGGTGTTCTTCGCGGTGATATCGGTGATGTAAGCAAGGCGACGATAACCTCTTCCAAGGAAGCGGTGTCTCTGTGCATTACCATGCTGGGAATTATGGCAATGTGGACCGGAATTATGCAGGTCGCCAAAAAATGTGGTCTTGTAGCTGCCTTTACAAGAGCACTCAGGCCGGTAATCAGATTTCTATATCCCGATATTCCTAAGGATCACGTTGTCAATGAGCATATAGCTTCTAATATGATAGCCAATATTTTAGGACTTGGTTGGGCGGCAACACCAATGGGTTTAATGGCGATGAAGGAATTAAGGATATTGAACCATAATTCGGAGGTAGCCAGCTGTGATATGTGCACGCTCCTGATTGTCAACATATCATCTTTGCAGCTGATTCCGGTTAATATCATCGCTTACCGAAGTCAGTACGGCTCGGTCAATCCTGCCGAGATACTGGGGGCAGGGTTACTTGCGACAATCTGCTCGACCTGTGTCGGAATTGCATTTTCGGTCATCGCTCGAAGGACCAGTAAGCTTAAGGATGCAAGAAAGAAATGACAACTTGTTTTTAAGCTCGTTTTATGGCGTTTTAAACTGGTTTAGGCAATCGGATGATAACTTATCTTCTTATTATTTATGTGTGCCTGAATAAGCCTTATACGAGCTTCTGTAATGGTGTTGTTTATGATACACCTAACGTTGATAATGGCAGAACTACTTTATATGCGAATGGAAATAAATTCTAACGTGCTTGCTATAGCTTTTAGAGAAAATTATCAAAAAAATTGCTTATGTAAAAATATTCATGTATAAAATGTTAAAAACTAAATGTTTTTTTACTGAATTATTTATAGTAAATTTATATCGTAGGTAGTACACACGCCAATACAATTGGCAAATATTAAACAGGGAGGATACATATAATGAAGAAGAATTTTAAAGCAATTTCTACAGTTTTATTTGCAGCAGCTTTAGTCTTAAACTTTGCGTCTACTACAGCAAGTGCAGCTACGCAGACAACAGCTTCCGCTAAGACAGCATTTGTAGATTTTACAGATGGCAGCTGGGCTAGCAATACTGGTGATGCAATGCCTGCTGGTTGGACAGCGACAGATGCAACGATTACAGGTCCTGGCGCATATTCAGTAGGCCTTGATTTCTCAGGTACAGAAAGCGGATCAGTAGAAGGTGTTAATTTCTGTGCATTAGTAGTAGCAAACGGTAACGTAGATTTTCCTGGATATTTTCTCCGAATTGATGATATAAAGATTAATGGAGAATCTGTTGATATTACAAAGAACTATACAAGTTCTGATGATAAGATTGAAATGCGCAGCAATATCTGGAATCAGTGGGTTTCAACGCTTCCTGACGATGCTCGTTGTGTTGATGGTGATATTACTGATGCATCCCCTGAAATCGTTGATTCATCTTTATTTACAGGCGTTCAGAGCATTACTGTTGATTTTACAGTATTAGATGCTGATGGCAACGATGGTTCTGCAGCTGTAGCTGATGATACAGCTACAACTGATGATACAGCGGCAACTGATACAACAGCAGCTGATGATACAGCAGCTACAACAACTGATGTTCCTAAGACTGGCGTTGTTGGTTTAGGTCTTGTTTATGGCTTAGGCGCAATCGCAACTGGCGCAGCTGTATTAAAGAGAAAAGAAAGATAATTATGAACTTTCTATAATTGATTTACCAAACTGTGGATAACTTATTAAAAGCTTAAATGGATTTCTATTTCGCATTACTTGTATCAGTAAAGCGAGTAGTGGAGTATACGATTAATCCATAAATACCTTGACTCTCTTCGTTTATTGCAACATGAGGATACAAGAGTGCAATTATCTTTCTACTCGTCGAATGTTCTTTCTGTGGACATTCGACGAGTAGAAAGTTCTCTAAAGCTACATTCAGAAGTAATTTGGCACTCCACTAATTGTTTATGATGGCTTGAGCCTGATGTTTTATATAATAAGTTGTTCTGTCTGTATTGCATGCAAAACAGAGTGTAATTCTTTTCTAGCATTTTTATTAAGAAATCAGAAATACATATTCTAAAAGTGAGGAGTTAGTAAGGCTTAAAACAGCTTAAGCTTAAGGTATAAATTTCATATAATAAGTCTAAAATTGTGATTATTGAATATATTAGCTTACAGTTTTCTTCCTCTGATATTTATTAATATCAAGTTTATTAATATCAGAACGATGTAAACTATTTTTTTGCATTTAAATAGTAAATATATGTAATATAATGGTAAAATAAGTATTTTGGAAGAAGAAATTACCTCAACTAATAATAGGAGGAGAATATGAATAATATACGGAAAATAATTAACTTAGGGTTGTTTATTTTATTAGTATCAGCATTTGTGAATTTTGGATTTAAAAGCATAGCATATGGTGCAACATGCTCTCATACCCCTACAATTGAAACTAAAGCAGCAACATGTACATCAGGTGGATATACTAAAGTTTATTGCTCGAAATGTGGTTTTGTAATAAGCTATTCTAAAACATCAGCGTTAGGGCACCTTCCAGCAACTGTGGATTCGAAAGAAGCAACATGTACATCAGGTGGATATACCAAAGCATATTGTTCAAGATGTGGATTTGCATATAGCTATACAACAACATCAGCATTAGGGCATCTTCTAGTAACAGATACGAAAGCAGCATCTTGTACCGAAGGTGGATACAGCAAAATTTATTGTCCAAGATGCGGGTATGTATCTAGTTACAACACTACTTCAGCATTAGATCATAATCTTGTAAACGAAGTTACAAATGATTATACAAGAACTTACTGTACACGTTGTTCGTATGAAAGTATTACTCCAATAATTAAAACTTTTTCAAATAAGCAGACTCCTTCGCATGTATAGCCGGACTTTGTACTATTAAAATCAAGGCAGACTCAATAACTCATGATCGTGTTGGCATTTTAAAAGAAGAAACTAAAACAAAAAAGTCAATGATGAGATTAATTTTTCCGGCGTGAAGATTCAATGTATCTGTCTCTTACGCCGGTTATTAATTTCATGTCAAAAAGTTAATGTATAAAATGTTTAAAAGGCATTGTTTATTTGTGATAGGAACTATAGTAAATTAATGAATGTAGGTAGTAAAGTTTAGCCATAGCTTTATGGCAAAAATAACAGGGAGGACATAAACAATGAAAAAAAGTATTAAATCTTTTCTTTCGGTATTATTTTTAGTAGCTCTGCTAATTAACGTAATACCGGTATACGCAGGTGCTACAGCAACTGTAGCTCCTACCGCAGCAGCAACAGATGCAGCCGCAACCGTAGCTCCTACTGCTGCAGCTTCAGGCGATGTGACTTATTCAGGTTCTTACAATGCATACATGGGTATTCAGACAGATACAAATCTCTGGATCTTCCGTAATGCATATGATGACAAGGATTATGGTTTTGGAACACCGGAATTCAGCGGACTTAGTTCCGTAGCTAATGGTACAACAACCAGCTATCCCGGAACATTTACCGATGCTGTCATTGATGGAGATGGTACATATACCGTAACTCTTGAAAATCCTGATTTCCAGAGCGAGACACACTTAAGCTTATTATATGTATCTACTGATATTCCTCTTAGTGATAAAGTTAAAATCACTAACGTACAGGCTAAATTTGACGGAAGCACAAAGTATACCTTTGATCAGGGTTACTTAGATCCGGATAGCAAGACCTATGTTAAAATTCTTTGCTTGAACAACTGGAATGCTGATGTTAAGGATCTTTTCTTCTATAACATGCCTCCTAAGAAAGTAGAGATTACCTTTACTATCGAAGGTATGGGATATAAGAGCACAGCTCAGGCAGCTCCCACAGTAGCTCCTACAACAGCTCCTGCAGCTGATACTTCAGCAGCAACAACTGATACATCGGCAGCAGCAACAGATACATCAGCAGCAGCAACAGATACTTCTGACAGCAGTTCCAATACTGGTCTTGTCATCGGTATCATTGCAGCCGTAGTTGTAGTTGCAGTAGTTGTAATTGTATTAGTAACAAAGAAGAAAAAGAAATAATTACCCTGAGTAATTAACAATACGATTATATCTTTTGTGAAGATACATCAAGAGGACGAGGTTAACAGCTTCGTCCTCTTTCAGATTAATGTAAGTTAGGTGCAGACGCAATGCTTCATTGTTATTTGGGACATTACAAGCTATAATAAAGCAAGAGATTTGCAATAGCGCTAATAAGAATGGGGATACAGGAAGATGAGATATTTATTAAAGAAACTGGAAGAGCTGTTAAGCAAGATCAAATTACGCAGTCAATTGAATATTGTATATACGCTAGGCTTTTTTGTTCCTATGGCCTGCTTAGGCATATTTTTAATCTTTAATACCTCACGTCTGTTATCCAATTATCATCAGGATCTGAATGAATCGAGCAATCTGCGTGCCAGCACGATTCTTTTTGAGATTACGAAGCAGATATATACCATTTCCGAGGATCTTGTAACGAATGATGCCTTGCAGCAGCTATTAAGCCAGCAGTATAAGAGTAAGACAGATTTTTATAATGCAGCCAATAAATACGAGGATATTAACAAGTATCTTAATAACTATCAGGTTCTTGATTCTATAACAATCTATTCCAATAACACAACCATCAAAGATTATGAGCAGGTTTTTAAAGGTACCAAGGATATTAAGAAAGAAAGCTATTATAAGAAGGCGATGTCACAGTCCAGTGTTTTCTGGATTTCTATGAAAACTCCGGATAAGTACGGCAAATATTACTATAATCTGTGCCTGGTGAGAAAAATTCCGATCGTGAATGATGTCTTAGTAATTAAGGTCAGTGAGAATTATCTGAAAACAATCCTGGTCGATACCAATAAT
This sequence comes from Mobilitalea sp., assembly GCA_035564175.1. Taxonomy (GTDB): domain Bacteria; phylum Bacillota; class Clostridia; order Lachnospirales; family Lachnospiraceae; genus Mobilitalea. The sequence continues at coordinate 31,640 of DATMUM010000207.1, read as the reverse complement.
GATCAATTGCTTCTTTATTCTGACAGCGGAGGAATGTTTTTCAGCTCAGTCAGAAACTGGTATGATATCCCAAACCTTATTTATATAGATTATGATAAAAAGTACTATGAGTTCAGCGGACAGATTTTTGTGAACGATAAAAAATATATGACAGCGGTAACAACACTGCAGATGTACCAGACCGACAACCGGATCTATATCTGCAGCATGGATAATTCGGCTTATGATAATATTAATCAGATTTTATCCTTGTGTCTGATCATTATCATTTTTGCGACTCTGTTGCCTTTCCTGCTCATCCGTTTCTATACGGTACATTTCTCCAGCAGAGTAGATACGCTGCGGGAAGCTATGCATAAGGCAAGTAATGAGAATTATGACGTTCCGGCAAAACTAATGGGAGAAGATGAGATTTCCCAAGCCTTTGCGGATCTTCTTACGATGGTAGAAAAAATTAAAGATAAGGATGCAAAAATGTATGAGGCCAGAATTAGTTCACAGCGGCTTGAGAATGCCCAGCAGAGAATGGAAATGGAGGTTCTTGCAAGCCAGATAAACCCTCATTTTCTGTATAATACCCTTGAAACCATCCGTATGAAAGCGTTTAAGGCCGGCGATAAGGATGTGGCTACAGCGATTAAATTATTAGGTAAATCCATGCGTTATGTTTTGGAAAATACAGGTACTACATCAACTACCTTAAAAAATGAATTGGAGTATATAGAAACCTACCTTCAGATTCAGAGGCTGCGTTTCTCTGAAAAAGTAAACTATTCCTTTGTAATCGAAGAGGGAATTGATACGGAAGAGCATGAAATTCTGCCGCTTCTTATTCAGCCCATCGTAGAAAATGCAATCGTACATGGCTTGGAAGAAGTGGAAAAGGGCGGACAGATAAGAATCGAGGTATACACCACGAATAAAGAGTACCTGCACATTGATATTTCAGATAATGGATGCGGTATGAACTTTGAGAGGCTTATGGCACTTCGAAGAAAATTAGAGACGCCTCATCTTAACCCGAATAAAAATATTGGTTTATATAATATCCATCAAAGAATTCGTCTGTGTTATGGAGCTCAATATGGTATTCAGGTGGACAGTGCACCTGGGAAAGGAACAAAGGTTTCGTTAATTCTTCCGATAACAATAAATAGGGAGAATATTTAAACAAAAAAGCCAGCTAAAACAAGGAAAAATAAGGTTTTGTCTAGACAATTTAAACAAAAAAGTACTGTATTTCATGTCTAGTAATGATGGTATCGATGTTGCTTGCAGGTATGTATAATAACTATAGTAAAGTAGTGTCAAAAAGAACTAGGAGGATAGTTATGAAAACGGATAAACTTGTTAAAACAACAAAGGAGCGGATAACCGATATTCTTTTTTATGTATATCGTATTATTATTATTCTACTTTTAATTACCTTATGTATTCCGGCTATTAACCCTGCAAACGTAAGCGAGTTAATAAATGATAATATGTCCTTATTCACCTCAGGTATTGATTATGCATCTTTAACTGCCGGAATCATTAGGGCAGTAACCTTAGGCTGGGTACAGGAATCATCTTTTGTTATTATCTTTATCTCTTGTATGGTTATCATATTCAGTTACGCAGGAATTGCAGTAAATGCATGTATGTCACTCGGTTCCCTCAAAATGAGAAGACTTGGTAACATAGTTGCATTAATCAGTTCTGTCACAGGACTTGCAGGTATGGGCGGTATTTACCAGGCATATGTTCAGCTTTGCGAGACAAGCAAACCAGAAAAGGTTGGGCCTCATTTCCCCTTTGGTTTTATTGTTATTGTAGGAGCTCTTCTGATAATTCTTGTTTTTTCCTTGTTACTGCTAATGTTACAGCCCAAACCGGATGCTGATGATGTATATGAATTAAAGCAAAAATATAAATTATTCTTACTGTTAAGCCCCTTCATCCTATTAACCTTCGTTTTCTCTTATCTCCAGTTATGGGGTTGGAGATATGCATTTTATGATTATAATGCAGGTGATACCTTAAGCAAAGACAACTTTGTAGGTTTTAAGTGGTTTACATATCTGTTCCAGAATAGTGCAACCAGATCTGACATCGTCAGAGTAATCAGAAACACCATGGCAATGAGCGGTCTTGGTATCGCAACCAGCTGGTGTGCGATGGCATTCGCTATTTTTCTCTGTGAAATTAAGAGTTTACGTATCCGACGTTTCATCCAAACCTGTACCACAATCCCTAACTTTATCAGTTGGGTTATGGTATATTCTTTTGCATTCGTTCTATTCTCTTCCGAAGGCTTAGTAAGTAACCTTATCGTTCGTAATGGTGGTACCGCTGTTAACTTCTTAATGAACGGCGACCATATCTGGCTAAAGATGCTCCTCTGGGGTATGTGGAAGGGTATCGGCTGGAGCGCTATTATTTACATAGCTGGTATCTCGGGTATTGATCAGCAGTTATACGAAGCTGCTACCGTAGATGGCGCCGGACGTTTCCAAAGAATGTGGCACATTACCGTACCTGGCTTATTACCGACCTTCCTTGTATTATTGTTGATGCAGATTGCAGGTATCTTAAGCAACGGCCTCGATCAGTACTTAGTATTTAGAAATCCTAACAATGCAAGCGGTATCGAAGTTCTGGATCTCTATGTATACCGTCTGGGTATCGGTAGCGGTGTAATCCCGTTATCAACCGTAGTTGGTATGTGTAAATCACTCATCAGTGTGGCGCTGTTACTCGTTGCTAATAGGGCATCTAAGATGATCCGCGGCAACAGCATTGTATAGGAGGTGGAAGTATGGAAATTAATTCAGCAAAAAAGCTTAAGAAATTAGAGGGTATGTCTTCGACACCAAAGTATCGTACTCGTATGTCAGACATTGTTTTTGAAATAGTTAACCACACATTTTTCCTGGTGTTTGCACTTGCATGTATCTTCCCGTTTTACTATCTGTTTATTAACACGATCAGTGATAATGAACTGGTTCGAATCGGTGCAATTACTTTAATACCGAAGGGAATTCATTTTAGAAATTATTTATCCTTAACGAATGTTAATGATTTAGGTCAGGCATTTAAGATTTCTATTTTAAGAACCATCATCGGAACTGCACTTATGGTTGGATCAACTGCCTTGGTAGGCTTCCTGGTAACCAAGCAGGAGATGTGGGGACGTAGTATCTGGTATCGTTTTATGGTTATCACGATGTATTTTAATGCCGGTCTCATTCCCTGGTATTTGAATATGTCCATGCTGGGATTAACCGATAACTTCTTAGGATATATCATTCCCGGAATCGTAGCTCCTTATAACATTATTCTGGTTAAGACTTACATTGAGTCCATACCAGCAGAGCTTGAGGAAAGTGCTTATATTGACGGTGCAACTTATATGACAGTATTCAGAAAGATTATCTGGCCGTTAAGTAAACCGATCCTTGCAACCATCGCAATCTTTGGCGCGGTAGGTAACTGGAACTCCTTCCAGGACTCCTTAATCTTAATGCAGAATGATGCAAGTCTTCATACCCTGCAGCACAGATTATGGACTTACCTGAACGAAGCTAATAACCTTGCAGCTATGATGCAGGGTGCTAACGGGCAGCTGTCAGCAAGCCAGCAGGCTCAGCTTTTGGACTCCAAGACAATTAAGTATACGGTATCCATGGTTACGGTTCTTCCGATTATGTTTGTTTATCCTTTCATGCAGAGATACTTTGAAAAAGGTATTATGTTGGGTGCTGTTAAGGGCTAGTAATAATTGAATCAAATTAATTGATAAGAACGGTTTTCGTGAAGTAACTTTGCAGTAGTAATTAATAGGGCTGTGCTTCTATATGACACAGCCCCAATAATGTTTCAATCGTCATATCGGTGTTTAGCTGCTTTGATGCAGTTTTATAAACGCAATAAAATGGATCTGAAAGTTCATTTTGTAAGAAAAAAGGAGGAGATAATTCAATGAGAAGGACAAAGAAAGTAGTAGCTTTGTTACTTGTATTGACAATCGCATTTTCATCTCTGTCATTAACGGGATGCAGCGAGAAGAAGGGGGAACCTATTACTTTAACGGTTTACTCACAGACAGCTAACTATACCGGCGATCAGGCTGGTTGGTTTGGCAAACTTTTATTAGACAAATTCAATGTTAAGGTTAACATCGTAAATGACGCCGACGGTGTATTTGTAACACGTATGGAGTCTGGTAGTCTTGGTGATATTGTTATTTTCGGTTCTGACAGCGGTAAATACCTTGAGGCGATTGACAAGGGTATGTTATTTGACTGGAACGAAGATAATTTATTAACTGATTACGGTTCGTATATTAAAGAAAACATGTCAAAGGCTCTTGAGAAAAATGCTGGCATCAGCTCTGATGGTAAAGTATATGGTTATGGTTATGGTGTTGCAACATCAGCAGAAGATCATGAAGCCTATATCTACCACCCGGACATCCGTTGGGATCTATATGCTCAGCTTGGATATCCTAAGGTAGGAACCTTAGAAGATTACATAGATTTATTAGCGCAAATGAAGGAAATCTGCCCTACCTCTGATTCCGGACATGAAACCTATGGTGTTTCTTTATTCAATGACTGGGATGGTAACATGGCTATGTTCGTTAAAGCAACAGCCGCTCTTTATGGATATGATGAGTTTGGTATTGGCCTTTACGATGTATCTACCCAGACCTGGCAGGATTGTTTGACTGATAATGGTATATATTTAAGATGCCTGAAGTTCTATAATCAATTATTCCAGAAGGGATTACTTGATCCGGACTCCATGACACAGGGTTGGGATGGCGCACAGGAAGACTATACCGGTGGTGTTGCACTCTTTAGTATCTTCAATTATCTTGCATCCGCTCAGTACAACACTCCTGAGCATTTAAAAGCGGGTAAGGCAATGTACGCTTTAGCAGCAGAGGATCAGAAAACCTTAAATTATGGTCTTAATGTATACGGCAGCAACAGAGTATGGACTATCGGTGCAAGCACACAGTATCCTGAATTATGTATGAAGATTATCAACTGGTTAGCTACTCCGGAAGGAAGAATGGAATCTGAATACGGTCCTAAGGGCGTAACCTGGGATTATGATGAAAATGGTAAGACTTACTTAACAGATTTAGGACTTAAGACAGTAGAAAACAGAGATACAGAGATGACTGGTGATTATTCAGGTACCTTCAGAGATGGTGCTAACCAGATGAACATAATTTCCTGGAGTCTTGATGCATCCAACCCGGATTCCAGCGGTGAATCCTATAACTACGTGAACTGGGCTAGCTACAATGCGATTCAGAAATATGATATTCTTGATGACTGGAGAGCCTTCACTGGCTTCACTACTCAGGACGAATATCTTGATTCCAAGGGCCATATTATTGCTCCTGGTACTACCTATTCCGAGGCTAAGAGAAGTGACGAGCTTGAGATTAAGTGGACGCAGGTTACGAATGCGATCAAGGATTACTCCTGGCAGGCAATCTATGCTGCTAACGATGATGAATTCAACAAAATCGTTGATACTATGAAGACTGAAACTAAGGCTTATGGTTATGACGAGGTTGCTCAGTTCTACAAAGATGAAGCAGCGAAGAGAAAAGCATTAGAGGATGCTGTTAAGAATTAATTTGAAACAATAATGTATTAAATGTTATAATAAACGCATAATACTTGGTCTATTGGGGAGAGGCTGTTTGAAGTAAAACAGCCTCTTCTTATCAAGAAAGGAGAAGTTCATGGGATTATTTAGTGTCGACAGCCCATTATATAAATTTATAAGCCGCTTATGGGATATGATTGTCCTCAACTTTTTATGGCTTGTTTTCAGCATCCCGATTATTACAATAGGAGCATCCACGGTCGCTGCATATAGTGTGGCACTTAAGATGGTTGACGATGAAGAAGGATATATCGCAAGGTCCTTTGTGAAAGCCTTTAAGGACAATATCAGGCAAGGCGTAGTTCTGGGGCTTATCGCGATGGTAGCTGGATATATTGTTTATATCAACTTCGCGCTTTTTAATGCCCTTGATTCAAATCCTTTGCCTTTACTACTGGTTGGAATTGTGGCAGGTATCTACTTCCTGTCTTCCCTGCTGTACGCATTCCCTCTGGCAGCAAGATATCATAATACCATATTTCAGATTATGAGAAATTCCAGACAGATCTGCAGGAAGTATTTCTTAAGAACGATAATACTGGTTATCTTTCTGGTGCTGATGATCTGTGCTGCCTTATGGAATAATACAACTATGGTTTTTGGAGCTTTGATAGGACCGGCTTTTCTAATTTTTCTTAGCTCAGCATTTTCTAAGAGAATTTTTCAAAAGATTGAAAAAGAACAGGAATAATATATTCGTCCGGTACTGCCGGGAGGACACTGTATGTATGAAACAGTCAGCTTAAGCTGTTTAAGGGGTTTCCTGAATTAGCCGGGATATATGCTCCCGGTATCAATAAGGCAGCCGTATAATGGAAAAAAACGTGGAAGTAATATCGCACCCTTCGGAAAGGGTATCCTATTACTTCCACGTTTTTATACTCATGCCATTAAGCCATATTCTTGTTATTCGGTGCTTTTGCGAAATTCCGCCGGACTTACACCAACATATTTCTTAAATTTCTTATGGAAGTAGTCTACGTTCTTATATCCGATAACTTCGGATATCTCATAAACCTTCAGCTTGTTCTGCAGCAATAATTCTTTGGAATGGTTAATGCGGATGTAATCAACATAATAGTTAAAGTTAACACCAACAGTTTTACTGAAAATCTTGCCGAGATACGCACTATTATAGCCAAACAAAGGAGCAATTGATTCCAGTTTAATGTTGCTCTGATAATTGTGTTCTATGTAATATAAGATATCATCAATAATACTGTCGCGGGAGGAATTACCCGTAGCATTCATAATCATCTCAAACTGTTCTGAGAAGAAACGAATAATTTCATAAAGATAATATTTCTTTTCAATCAGATCGATGATGGTGGAATTCGTAGGAAAGGGTATGTTTATGGTATTGTATATATGATTCAGCTTTTCCTTGATCTGCAGATACAAATCGACCAGAAACAGCTTAATCGATGAAATGCTGTCATTCACATTATACAGATATTCATTCAGCTGATACAAGGTCTCAGCTACTTTCTTGCGGTTAAAGGTCTGGAGATGGTCTGTAAGCTGGTTGGCATATTCCTGAATGCATTCATTGGTTAATGCATTATCCTTGACATTCATATGGGGAAGCTCTTCATAGCCTAAGGTATGCTGACCTTGCAAACAGAAGAAGCGTCGGTTGATGAGGGATAAAGCATCACAATAGGATAAATGGATATCATTCAAGGTACGTACAGGCTGCCCATATGCCAGGAATAATGAATCCAAGGGGCTTCCTTTCTGGGGAGAGTTCTTCTCGTAATGATTAAGAAAATCCTGAAATTTCTTAAGAGCGAATCCACCCTTTAATAAAATGATATCCATAGCTGAAATCTTAATATATTCAAAGGTAGAATTACCTTTGTTGGTGATCTTTAATAAATCTGCAAAGTTATAAGCAAGGTCAGCGATTTTGCGGTTGAAATTCTCATAAATAACTACCTGATACATCTCTGCATCCAGGTTCAACTGCTTGATATCGCTCTGTGACAAATTCGCAGAGCCTTCACTGGTATTGGCCAGAAGATCCTGAAGGATAGCGTTTTTGGCACGAAGCTTATAATGGTTTACATATTTATCATTCAGATTTTCTTTATCTAAGGTGTCTTTTACAGTTTTTAAGGCTGGGAGCAATTCATCTTCATCAATAGGCTTGGTTAAATAAAAATCGACGCCATAACGAATGGCAGTCTGGGCATATCCAAAATCAGAATATCCGCTGAGTAAGATGCATTTACCGGTAAAGCCTTGTTCTCTGGCGGCTATAATAACATCGATACCGTGCATTTTCGGCATACGTATATCCATCAAAACAAGGTTGGGCTGTTTCGCTAATATCTCCAGAAGGGCATCGCTGCCATTACTTGCTTCACCGCATATGGTAAAGCCAAGGCTCTCCCAGTCCATAATACATTTTAAGCCTTCTCTGATTGAAGCTTCATCGTCTGATATAAAAACTGTATACATGTAACACCTCTCATCCTGACGTAATACCCGAAACGGGCAATTGCTCGTGCTTTATGTTGGATTTTTCCAATTTTATCTTAATCTGTTTCAATTTTAATTACAACAGGAAATTCACTAGACACTGTTCCTGTCTGGAATTTAAGGCCGGTATGATCCTTCGTCCAATGAAGCTCTTCATCGGAGCCTAAGATGGATACCTTTCTAATAATACCATGGAATTTAGGAGCATTAGAGTCGCTGTTTTCTGCAAGTGACTTTATACAGATCTTGCCATCGGCAGGGTATTTTAATGCGATTGCATATAAATGACCGTTGGCTGCCGTAAAACGGAAATCTTCGCTGGTATAGCCCTGTTGGTTTCCTTCTGAGAATTTACCTTCAACGTCCTTTGTCGGACCCTCGCCGTAAGATCTCCATACCTTACTGTTATAAATTGCTTCTCCGTTCACAGAAAGCCATTTACCCATATCCTTTAATATCTTCCGATCTTCTTCGGGCATAGAACCATCTGCCTTGGGGCATACATTCAGAAGCAGGTTTCCGTTCTTGCTCACAACATCAATCAGGTAGGTAATGATATCATAACTGGACTTATAATCCAAAGTAGTCGTATAGCACCAGGAATTATGCGCTACAGAGGTATCCGTCTGCCAGTAAAATGGCTGCACATTGGCAAACTTACCACGTTCCATATCCACGATACCGGTTCCGAAGGCCATTGCCTCGTGTTTATAGCAGATAGCCGTAGGGAAGCCCCATTGAACACCGCGGTTATAATAGTACGCAGCAATCTTTAGAAGGTGCTTCTTATATCCTTCATGTTGGATCCACCAATCAAAATATAGAAGACTTGGCTGGTATTTATCAATGATTTCAACGGTTCTGATCAACCAGTCATCCAGGAATTCTTCAAAGGGATATGGGGTTGCGTAGATATCCTCCTGATTGGGCTGTTCCTGAAGGGATGGCCAGTAAAAGTCACCACGCTTAAGAGGCTCCTTAATATCACTGTCAAAATCCTTGCCGTTGCCCATAAACCATAAATGCTCTGCCCGGTGGGAAGAGGTACAGAAGGTGAGGTCATCCTCTTCAAAGGCTGCCTTTAATTCCCCTAATACATCCCGCTTCGGACCCATTTTTACACTAGTGAATTCGGAAATATCACTGCCATACATCTGGAAGCCTTCGTGATGCTCCGCAACCGGAAATACATACTTAGCCCCGGACTCCTTGAACAATCTTGACCATTCCCTGGGATCCCATTTCTCTGCAGTGAACATAGGAATGAAATCCTTATAGCCGAAGTCCTTATGCGGACCATAGGTTGCAATGTGATGCTCATATTCCGGTGTTCCCTGAATGTACATATTTCTGGAATACCATTCATTATTGAAAGCAGGAACGCTGTAAAGCCCCCAGTGAACAAAGATACCGAATTTGGCTTCTTGAAACCACTTCGGAACCTCAAATTGTGAAAGGGATTCCCAGTTATCTTCATAAGGTCCCTGCACGATTACCTCATCAATTCTTTTTAATTCGTCTTGCATTGATTGCCTCCTAAATCTAGTCATAAAAATGTCTTATTGTGTACTTAATACAACAGCAGCTTTTCTTGCCGTATCCTGATCTTTTGCACATTGCAGATCAAAAGAATATACTTCATCATAACCCAGTGCTTTTGCTTCAGACTGCATTTTCTGCTTTAGTTGATTAAAGGTTGCCTCATCCGAGGCAAATACCATCTGCCAGGAATAATCAATAATGACATCCCTGCAAAGGCTTCTTATGGTAGTAACCTCGGAGGATTCCTTCGGTGCTACATATCCGCAGCCGGGAGCTACAATGATCTGGTTATTTTTCGTTAAGTAATCATGAGCTGAATCCGCTCCCATAAATGCCTTCCAATCGAGGGACAGAGCGCTGTCTTCCATATCCAGTACCGATTTCCACTGAGTATAGTAATATGGGTAGCCATCGGAATCAAGATCGCTTTGTGATACCGGCTTAAAGTTCAGCTGGGACACACCATCTTTCCACGTGCTTCCTCCCCAGTTCTCAGGAACATCCGCACCGCCTCCAAGTAATGCCTGAATGCCAAAGTCAGTAAGGTAGGGACCGTCGATACCCATTTCCCAGGTCAGACCCTTAGGACCTGCTGTTCCGCCGGAAGGAGTTGCCCCAGCAATCTGGATACCCTCCGGGGAGTACAGCCAATCAATGAAGTCAGCTAATCTCTGAGGATCTTCCGCATGGGAGCCAATAGCAATGACGGTTTTCTGATTGCCCTCAGGATTGCAGCCATAGGAGAATATCTGCATATCATCAATCGGAGCAAGCATATAACCTTTTCCCTCTGATTTATGCTCCGTTGTATTATATGCGGACTGACTTTGCCACCACCAAGGGGAATATAAAATGGCACCATCTTCAAATTTTTGGAAGACATCATCATAAGTTTGAACAATAGAATCAGGGTCAACGAGACCCAGCTGATTTGCATCGTGATAAAGCTTTAAAATCCTCATATATAAGGAATTACTATCGAGAATGTTCTGATAATCGGACCCATCTGCCTTCGCAAGGACAAACCCGAGCTCGTCATACCCATAAAAACATGCAGGCTGTTTGGCGGCATTCATCATATTGCCATCCCAATCCTTAAAGAAGGAAAAAGCATAAGTCGGATTACCGGATTCGGAATAGGGCATGGCTTTATGCATTTCCTCAAGTACCGGCAGCAAATCTTCCAAAGTACACATCTGCGGATATCCAATGGAAGAATAAACATCCCAGCGAAGATAGGGACCAAAGGTAAGCTCAGGACCTTCACTGGAGGTGGTTGCGGGTAAGGTTGATATCTCGGTAGGAATGCCATAGATACCATCCTGTGTAAGCTTGTCATTCAGAGTACCGATAGCATTAGAGTAATTCATAATATCCTTGCCTTCTAAGTACTTGCTCATATCAATGACTAAGCCTTCATCAACCAACGACTGCAGATAACCATTTTCTGTGGAGCAGATGATCAGGTCGCCTACATTACCGGAGGCAGCACGCATATCAAACAGAGTATCTCCTCCACTGGAAACGTTAGGAGCAATGATGTTGAGTTCCATATTAAATTTATCCTTTACAATTTTAGCGAACCATCCGGACTGAATTCCTTGAAAATTGGCGACGTAATCAAATACATCAACCACGATGGCGTCTTTATAAGGACTTGTGTTCGAATCCTTCATGGTAAATTTGACGTTACAGCCACTTAATGGCAGGACTGAAATAGAAACGGCCATCACAATACAAAGGAATTTTTTCTTCATATTTCTACCAGTTATATGGATATAAATAGAATAAGTATTCCTATTATACCCAATATAATTTCCTTTCTATGAATTATTAAAATCTATAAATCATTAGAGATCTTTCGGTTTGCTTCTTTGTATTGCTTTGGGGTAATTCCTTTTGCTTTATGAAATGCTTTAATAAAATAGCTGATATCGTTAAATCCGCAGTTAAGGGCAACATCGGTTATACTGGACCGGTTCTCTGCAAGCTGTTCGCAGGCACATTCAATCCGGTAGTAATTCAGATATTCCGTTGGAGTATACTGCGTCATTTTCCGGAAGAACCGGCAGAAATAACGAGGGCTTAGCCCGGCTATCTTTGCCATTGCTTCCAGAGAGATTGCTTCCGTATAATGCTCTTCGATATAATACAATACATCCTTAAAACGCTTAATCTGCTGGGCAGAGGCGGAGGGTGCGGCATCATTAACGCGGTAGGCTTGAGTCTCGAATATCAACCCCATGATTTTAAAAAGTGCACCTTGTGTCATGAATTCATAGCCGGGTTTCTTATTTGTCATGGAGGTAAATAAATCTTCAATAGCATACTGCATGGAATCCGCATTTTGGGAAATCATTATGCTGACGGAAAGTTCATGATGAATGAGCTGCTGCAGCTGCTTGTTACAGAGCTTGTTATTGCCGATCAATAAGCGCATGTCAAAGACGATGCATTCATAGATACAGTCTTCAGGGACACCTCCATGAAGGGTGCCGCCCTGTATACAGAGTACATCGTTCCTAACCGCCAGGACGGACTGACCATCGATTGTTAAATGAAATTTTCCGTCTAAAATACGAATAATTTCATATTCCGGATGCCAATGATATGACATCTGATAGTGAGGGTGACTTGACTCTACATGATAGAAATCGATAGGAAAATCAAATGTTCCCTGCTTTTTATCTTCTCTGTAATCCAAATACTTCAAAGATTATGCCCCCGATCAAAAAAAGTGAATATTGTTATACTTTATGTTATTATAGCACAAGCATTATCGGGAACGCAAATATATAATAATAATTAGAATACTAAAATTTAATGAATAAATTAATTATAACGTATGTTGGTGTGAATGAAAAGCATTTTCACCATATTAATTGTGAAAAGTTTGATTCACATTAGTAAAAACTCATAAAAACAGGTTAAGCCGCTGAAACGGCAGAAGGAGGAAATATGGCAATTAACAGATTAATTGGAGAGTATCCGGTAATCGGTATCCGTCCTACCATCGATGGACGAAGAGGAGCAGTAAAAGTACGTGAATCACTGGAAGACCAGACCATTGACATGGCAAAGGCTGCCGCTAAATTACTGCAGGAGAATTTAAAATACTCGAATGGCGAGTCTGTAAAAGTAATTATCGCAGATACCACAATCGGACGTGTAGCTGAGAGTGCCGCATGTGCGGAGAAGTTCAGAAAAGCGGGTGTAGATATTACATTAACAGTTACACCCTGCTGGTGCTACGGTGCGGAGACCATGGACATGGACCCGATGACCATCAAGGGTGTATGGGGGTTTAACGGAACCGAGCGTCCGGGTGCCGTATATCTTGCTTCTGTTCTGGCTACACATGCCCAGAAGGGACTCCCTGCTTTCGGAATCTATGGTCATGACGTACAGAATGCGGATGATACCTCGATTCCTGAGGATGTAAAGGAAAAGCTGCTTCGTTTTGGACGCGCTGCTGTCGCAGTTGCATCCATGAGAGGGAAATCTTATCTTCAGATCGGTTCTATCTGCATGGGTATCGGCGGCTCCATCATCGATCCTGCATTTATCGAAGAATATCTCGGCATGAGAGTGGAATCCGTGGATGAAGTTGAAATCATCCGTAGAATGACCGAAGGAATATATGATAAGAAAGAATACGAGAAAGCCCTGGCATGGACAAAGAAATACTGCACCGAAGGCTTTGACAAGAATAGTGCAAAATTCCAGAAGAGCAGAGAACAAAAGGCTGCTGATTGGGAATTCGTTGTTAAGATGATGGTAATCATGAAGGACTTAATGAACGGTAATAAAAATCTTCCGAAGGGATGTGAGGAGGAAGCAGCCGGACATAATGCCATCGCGGCAGGCTTCCAGGGACAGAGACAGTGGACGGACTTCTATCCGAACGCAGACTTTGCAGAAGCACTCATGAATACCTCCTTTGACTGGGAAGGTGTAAGAGAACCTTATGTTCTGGCAACAGAGAACGATGTCCTCAACGGTATCGGAATGCTGTTCATGAAGCTTTTAACCAACCGTGCTCAGATTTTTGCTGATGTTCGTACTTATTGGAGTCCGGAAGCAGTGAAGAAGGCAACAGGTTATGACTTAGAAGGTGTAGCGAAGGAATCCGGCGGTTTCATCCATCTGATCAATTCCGGTGCTGCGTGTCTTGACGGCAGCGGCGAGGCAAAGGATGCGAAGGGTAACGGAGTGATTAAGCCGTGGTATGAAGTAACCGAAAAGGATCAGGAAGCAATTCTTGCAGCAACCACCTGGAATCCGGCAGATACGGGCTATTTCAGAGGCGGTGGCTTCTCCTCCAGATTCCTGACCAAAGCAGAAATGCCGGTAACCATGATTCGTCTGAACCTGATCAAAGGCCTTGGTCCTGCACTTCAGATTGCAGAAGGCTGGACCGTTAATTTACCGGATGAGGTATCCGATACACTGTGGAAGCGTACCGATTATACCTGGCCTTGTACCTGGTTCGCACCCAGAACTACAGGAACCGGCGCGTTCAAGACCGCATATGAGGTAATGAACAACTGGGGAGCTAATCATGGTGCTATCTCCTATGGACACATCGGAGCAGATCTGATCACCCTTTGCTCCATGCTTCGTATTCCGGTATCCATGCATAATGTGCAGGAGGAAAGCATTTTCCGTCCCGCAGCTTGGAATGCTTTCGGAATGGATAAAGAAGGACAGGATTACAGAGCATGTCAAGCTTATGGTCCGCTGTATAAATAAATCATAGATTACTAGAACAACGTTTGCTAAATACCTGTGCATAGTTCTGAGGATGATTTTTCTTAGTCAGTATCGGACAAACACAGGTGTAGTGGGGCTTCACCGAGGCTTGGCCGATGTTGAATAAGGGAAATCAGACCAGAATATATGCATAGGTATTTACAGAGCATTGTACTAGTTATAGAGAGGCTGTTGCAAAACTCATAAGCATCCTGTTTTGTAACGGCCTCCTGTATGTTAGGGAAATTCAATAAGGTAATTGCAAATACCATTCATTAATTCTTTTGCAATTACCTATGTCAGGTGATTCAATGATAAGGAGGTTGTATAAATGCCGAACTATTATTTAGCAATTGATATCGGTGCTTCCGGCGGAAGGCATATCTTAGGCAGCTTCACTGAGGGTAAGATTAGTCTGGAAGAGGTATACCGCTTTGAGAATGGCATGGAGAAAATCAATGGTTCTCTCTGCTGGAATACACAGAAGATCTTCCAGGAAATTATAGCAGGAATGAAGAAATGTAAGGAAATCGGAAAGATTCCGATCAGTGTTGGTATAGATACCTGGGGTGTTGACTTTGTTCTCCTAGATAACGAGGATAAGATGATTGGGAATGCGGTTGGATACCGTGATCACCGGACTCAGGAGATGCCCGGCGAACTGGAGAAGATAATCGAGCCGCAGAAGCTTTATGAGCGAACGGGCATCCAGAGCCAGGTGTATAATACCATTTATCAGCTGATGGCAATTAAGAAGGACCACCCGGAACAGCTTGAGCAGGCTAAGAAGCTGCTGTTTACACCGGATTATTATCATTTCCTCTTAAGCGGGGAGAAAAAACAGGAATATACCATAGCTTCCACCAGTATGTTAGTCAATGTCCATACGAATGCCTGGGACTATGAACTGATAGAACAATTAGGCTTCCCGGCGAAGCTCTTCAAAGAACTTCAGCTTCCCGGAACACCGGTAGGCAGCTTAAGACCTGAGATCAGGGATGAGCTCGGTTATGACTGTATGGTTGTAGCTCCGGCTTCCCATGACACAGCGTCTGCTGTGGCAGCGGTACCCAGCACGGAGAAGGATACTCTGTACATCAGCTCCGGTACCTGGTCCCTGATGGGTATTGAAACGAATACACCAAATTGTTCTGAGGAATGCAGACTGGCAGGCTTTACGAACGAAGGAGGTTATAATTATCAATACCGCATGCTTAAGAATATCATGGGACTTTGGATGATCCAGTCGGTTCGTAAGGAAATCGGTGGCGGAATCTCCTACGGTGAGCTCTGTGAGAAGGCTTCCAGAGAGACCATAGCCTCGATTGTGAACTGCAATGATTCCAGCTTCCTTGCACCGGAAAGCATGGTGGAAGCAGTCCAGGAATACTGCAGGAAGACCGGGCAGCAGGTTCCACAGACTTTGCCACAAATCGCTTCGGTTATCTATAATAGCTTGGCAAGCTGTTATGCTACCGCCCTTGAGGAGATTGAGCGGCTGACCGGTAAGTATTATAAGAGCATCCATATCATTGGCGGAGGCTCCAATGCAGCCTATCTGAATGAACTGACCGCCAGATACACCGGCCGCACGGTTGTGGCCGGACCTTCTGAAGCTACTGCCATCGGTAATCTGGTATGCCAGATGCTGCATAATAAAGAATTTAGCTCCCTTGAGGAAGCAAGAAAAGTAATATCGCTGTTTTTATAGGTAAATTAATCAGGCATATCATTCCCAGACATATGTGTCCATTTGAATTCATAAAATGGAGTAAAGCTGATTAAAGGATAAACTTAATGAAATTTCTTATCTATGTATCTGACTATATAATTCCATTTATCTTTTTCTATATTGTAGGAATGGGTTTGCTGAATAAGCAGAATGTATTTGATGATTTTATCACCGGGGCGAAGGATGGCTTCAAGGTAGTTTTAGATATCCTGCCAACACTGATCGGCCTGATGGTCGCAATCGGAATCTTACGTGCCTCGGGAGCTTTGAATATAATTGCTGATATATTGCAGCCCTTGACGGATCGGCTGCATTTTCCATCGGAAGCGGTGCCGTTAGTCATAATTAAGATGTTCTCCTCGTCGGCGGCAACCAGCCTTTTGCTGGATATTTTTAAAGAGCACGGGCCGGATTCCTATCTGGGACGGCTGACAAGCATTATCATGAGCAGTACGGAGACGATTTTCTATACTCTGGCAGTTTATTTTATGGCAGCAGGTGTAAAGAAGACCAGATATACGCTGGCGGGGTGCCTGTTAGCTACACTTACGGGGATTGTGGCAAGTACGGTAATTACTAATCTTGTGTTCTAGTGGAAGATATATTTTATGGATATTCACTGGAGTTGAACCCAAAAATAAACAAATTACCATAATTTAAATAAATATTGACAAATTACGACATTACTATATAATTAGTCCTAAATAGCTAATTGTATTAAAAATTAATACAATTAGCTCATCGATAAAGGCAAACGTTGTGAAAGCATCGGACGCAAAGCCACGGGTCTAAACCTGAAAAGGTATGACAGCCGGGTTGCCGAATGATATTTAGGATATCCTTATGCCTGCTTCGAGTATTTCATCGGTGCAGGCTTATTTTGTCCTTAAGGCAGATACTAGTACATCGTTCTGTAAATATCTATACAAATTATCTGGCCTGATTTTCCTTAGACAGCAATGGTCAAGCCTCGACGTAGCCCCACTACGCCTGTGTTTGCCCATCGCTATCTAAGAAAAATCATTTTCAGAAATTTGCATAGGTATTTACAGAACGATATACTAACATATCTTCATATCAGGAATCAGGTGATAATGATATTAGAATGATTTTCATTCATGATCATTCATTATCTTTTGAATCGTTATGTCCGACGGCTTTTTTCATATTTGTTTGAACCTTATTGATAGGGAAAGGGGATACTAATGAGAAAAGTACTGAGTTTTATTCTATGTCTGGCAATGGTTGTTTCAACCTTGACAGATAGCATCGCATTTGCGAGCAATATCAATAACAGCGTAATGAATTATGATCCGGAATCCTTGATGGACCTGCTGTCCGGGAGCGATACAGGTACCAGCATACCGGATGCATATGGGACACTGACACCGCAGCTTCCGAGCGTGCCGGATGTAAGTAATGCGCAGGCTTTGGCAGAACCGGCTAACAATGAAGCAACGCTACCAACGGTACAAAGCGATGTGGAATGTCCGGTAGATACCGCGACAGGTAATCTTGTACAGGAGAATACGGATCTTAACCTGAATGGAATAGGATTGAACCTATCCATAGAACGGAATTATTCCAGCGATAACACCAACGACGGACCTTTCGGCATGGGCTGGACCTATAACCAGGATAGCATCCTGAGGATGTATTCTGCCTTCAATATGGGTGAAGTTAGAATCAACGGATCAACCAGAGAGTATAATTTCATAAAGGACGATCCGAATGCATATATAACAAGTTATGATGGTGACGATATGACCAATTATCAGCTGGATAAGGGTCATTATGAAAATGAAAAGGGAGATTCCCTCGTCAGACTTAGCCGCTATGAGTATGTCGTAACTACCGCCAAGGGCGAAAAATTCACCTATTACGGTTATCAGGCACCCTGGCGTGAGGGACAGGACAAACGGGAAGGCAAGCTGATAAAGCAGGAAGACATCTATGGTAACAGCATACAATATGGCTATAACAGTAGCGGACAGCTGACCGAAATTACAGATACCACGGGAAGAAAGGTTAATATAACCTGGAGCGGCAATCATATTACCTCTATTCAGGATCCTTCAGGACAATATACTTATTATGGGTATGACAATTCCGGAAGGCTGAATAAGGTGACTTTGCCTGACAATAGTACAACCCGATATGAATATGACACCAGCAATAGGATTATCAAAGAGGTGAACGGAACAGGGGAAGAAGAAACCTTCTCATATAACTCAGATAATCAGGTTACTGCTGTTTATAACAACGTGAATAGTAAGATATATGAGTTCACCTACGGGGAGAACAGCGTAACAAAAACGGATGCCCTGGGGTATACCTGGCAGTATTCCGTGAATGGTCTGTATATTACCAAAGAAATTGACCCACTTAAGAATGTAACTACCTACGAGTATGATGATAACAGCAATCTTATTAAAGTAACCTCACTAACCGGAGTAACCAAATATGCGTATGATGCCAACAACAATAAGATATCCGAGACGGATGAAAAAGGTATTACGACGGATTACAAATACAACAGCATATGGAACGAACCGCTTGAAATAAAGTACGAAGATGCCGTAACCAGCTTTGAATATGATGACAAAGGGAAAGTGGTTAAAAGAACCAATGCAGACGGAGGCGTGCTTACCTTCGGATATGATTCGAAAGGGCTGCTGGTATCTGTACAGGATACAGCCGGAGGCACTACCACCTTTGAGTACGATGATTACGGTAATGCCATTAAAACAATCAAACCGGACGGGAGTATCACGCAGTACCAGTATAACATCCTTGGCAGGTTAATCAAAGAGACTGACCAGGACGGACTGGTGACCGAGCTGGAATATGATCTTTCCGGCAGGGTTGTAAGGACAGTAACAGGAACAGATAAAATATATGAATATGATTACGATGAAGCCGGTCGCCTATCTAAAGTAACGGATCCGTTAGGGAATATCTCAAGCTATGAATATGACGCTGCGGGCTACATCCATGCCTTCACGGATATTCTGGGAAGAACCTATGTGTATGGCTACGACCTCGATGGAAGAATTATAACAGTAGAAGCATCTAATGGAGAAGCTGTCTCGTATGAATATGATGAACTGGGAAGATTACTTAAGACAACGGATGAAGCGGGTGTTACGGAATATAGCTATGGCAAATATGGGATAACCCAGGTAAAGAACAAATACGGAACATTTACCTACAACTATGATACATCCGGCAATCTGGTATCTATCACCGATATCGAAGATAGAAGCATATCCTATCAATATGATGCTATGGGCAGATTGATGAAAATCACCGATCCGATTGGCAGGACAATGAAGTACGAATATGACATCCTGGGAAGAACCACCAAGGAGACCGGTTTTGACGGTGTATGGTACAGCTATCATTATAATACTGCCGGGCAGCTGGAAAGTATGGTATCCTCTGATGGAACAACGACTACCTATGGCTACGACATTTCCGACAGACTGATATGGAAGAAGCTGCAGGACGGCTCCACGGAAAGTTATACATATAATAGTGCCGGATCTATGGATACCGTAACTAATGCCTTGGGTGAAACGGTAAAATACCGCTATGATAGCTTCGGACGAGTGAATGAAGCGGAGGATGCAGGCGGAAATATCTATTCCTACACTTACGATTTGCTGGACAGGGTGACGGCAGTAAAGGATCCAAAGGGTAATATCACACGTTATGCCTATGACGCTGCCGGAAAGGTAATCTCAGAGACAGACTCCCTGGGTAATAAAACCTCAATTAAATATGACAAAAGGGATAGACTCGAAAGTATTACTGATGCTTTGGGAAATAAGCATAGCTGGAGCTATGATGAGCTTAACAACAAGACGACATATACCGACCCTGCAGGTAACCGTCAGGTATCCCAATACGATGCCAAAGGCCTTCTGACCGAACAGACAGATCCAACCGGAGATGTCACAAAGTATGGATATGACGACCTTGAGAGACTGGTATCCGTCACAGATCCTCTTGGACAGGTAACCCGCTATGAGTATAACGCTGCTGATCAAGTTACAAAGATAACAAATCCTGAAGGAAGTACGCAATTAAGTATCTATGATGCACTTGGCAGGCTTACGAAAATACAGAACGCCCTGGGACAGACATATGCAATGAAGTACGATGCTGCGGGAAGAATTGTAAAGACTGTGGATTACGCGGGTGCAGCCACAGAATATCAATATAATTCCCTCGGACAGGTAGAAGCAGTAACTGCTGCGGATGGCGGTAGAACAACTTATGAATATGATAAGCTGGGAAGAGCGATAGCAACAACCGATGCACTGGGTAACAAGACAGAGGTAAGCTACAATGAGCTCGGCAAAGCAGCTGAGATAAAATATCCGAACGGAGGAACCATTTCCTATCAGTACGACGAATTAGGTCAGGTGATAGAGCAGACCGATCCTCTCGTACATTCAAGCCAATACGAATATGACGCACTGATGAGGCCCGTTTCGGCTACGGATGCACTGGGGCAGGTAACCTCCGTACAATACGATGCATTGGGCAGAATGACAGAGCTTACAAGCCCGGACGGCTATAAGACCTCCCTTAGCTACGATAAGCTTGGCAATCTGACCTCGATGACCGATGCGATGGGTAATAAAACCACGTACGGTTATGATGCAGCGGGAATGCTAACCAAGACAGTAGACCCTAACGGGGGTGCTACCCGTAATGAATATGATGCAATCGGAAGAACAATTAAAACCACCGATCCTATGGGAAATATTACGGAAACCGGATATGATGCTAACGGCAATGTAACCTCCGTAACAGATCCGGCAGGTAATAAAGCTGCCTATACATATGACCTTGCAGGAAGGATCATTTCTGCAACCGACAGGAACGGGAATAGTACGTCCTACAGCTATGATGATAAGAAGAACACAGTAAGTATGACAGACGCTCTGGGCGATGTTACAAAATATAACTATGACATCCTGGGAAGGGTTATCAGTATCACCGATCCCAACGGCGGAGTAACAGGTTATCAATACGATCTGCTGGGCAGGGCCATCAGCAGTACCGACCCGGAAAGGAATACCGAATCAGTATCCTATGACAGTATGGGTAACATCACCGGTCAGTTGGATAAGAACGCCGGAAAATACAGCTATGAATACGACCTGTCAGGAAATCTCATAAGTACCACTGATCCCATGGGTAGTACTACGAGTTATGAATACGATGTCACAAACCGTATCCTTAAGACCACCGACCCCAGAGGAGGCGTGATCACAAACAGTTATGACGCACAGGGCAATATTGTATCGCAGACCGGCAAGGAAGGCGGTATCTGGAGATACACCTATGACCCGCTCGGAAGGCTTGTAGGTGACACGGATCCAACAGGACGTCAGGAAACGATCCGATATGACGCAGTTGGTAATGTAACGTCTGATATCGCACCGGACGGAGCGGTGACCAGCTATCAATACGATGCAAACAGCAATCTTATCGGACAAACAGATCCAAACGGAGCGGTATGGAGCTTCGAATATGACGCATTATCCAATATGACCGCACAGACGAATCCCTACGGCAATACTTATCATTATGAATATGACAAAGAAGGTAATCTTCTGAAGCAGACTGATCCAAGAGGTTATAAAGTAACCTATGAATACGATGCTTTAGGCAGAGTAACACAGACAACGGATGAGGAAGGATACATTTCCAAGCAGGAATATGATGGGAACGGAAATGTAACAAAAGTATCAGATCAGCTTGGGAATGATTATACCTACAGCTATGACCTGCTGAACAGAATAACGAAAGCAGTAACTCCTTCCGGCCGGACTACGCAGTACAATTACGATAATGCTGGTAACCTTACTGCGGTTAAGGATCCCTTAGGCCATGTCACAAGCTACAGCTATGATCTGGCAAACAGACTCGTATCTTTAACAGATGCCCTGGGAGGAGTAACCAGCTATCAGTATGATGCGACTGGGAACATGACTTCCATGACCGATGCCAACAATCATACGAAAAGCTGGGAGTATAATCTTAACGGACAGGTAACAAAGGAAATCAATCCGCTGGGAGATGCTTCATCTTATACCTATGATTCGGCAGGCAATCTTACAACAGAAACCTCACCTGACGGACTCAGCACAAGCTATACCTATAATCTGGCAGGACTTATCAGTACCATAGATTACAGCAGAGAACAAGTCAGCTACCAGTACGATAGCATGGGTAACATCACCCAGATGAGCTCACCCGATTCCTCTGATCAGTATACCTATGATCTTATAGGAAGGCTTACAACCCAGACGAACGACCAGTTGGGTAAGAGCCTTAGCTTTGAATACGATCAAACCGGTAACCTGACAACAATCACAAATAGTGAAGACAGAACCACAACCTACACCTATGACGGCAGAAATCTTACAACAAGCCTGACCGATCCGGACGGTAACAAAACCAAATTCACGTATGATGCTACCGGCAAGGAGACCAAGAGAACCCTAGGTAATGGTAATGAGATACTGAATGAATATAATGCTGACGGACAGCTTACATCAAAGACTAATAAAAATGGCAGCACAATTATTTCCTCCTTCCAGTACCAGTATAATGCTGACGGGAATATCACCAGCCAGACAGAGGCGGATGGGGCACAGACCATTTACCAGTATGATGCACTGAACAGACTGGTGCAGGTCAATTATCCGAAGGACAAGCTGCTGGGGATGATGCAGGAATCTGAATATGATAAGCAGAAAAATACATCACAGGTAGAGAGTAATAATAGCGGAAGTAGTAATATTGGAAATAGTAACAGCGGAAGTAGTGATAGCGGAAGTAGTGATAGTGGAAGTAGTAATAGCGGAAGTACTAATAGCGGAAATAGTAATAGCGGAAGTAGTGATAACGGAAGTAGTAATAGCGGAAATAGAAATAACGGAAATAATAATAACGGAAATAATAATAACGGAAATAATAACGGAAAGGATAATAAAGAAAGCAACAAGAACAAAGAGAATAACGGAAATAGTGGAAGTAATGGAAGTAATGGAAACAGCGGTAATAACGGAAATAGCGGAAAAGGTATAACGTCCTTCAGCCTGAATACCTCAGAATATAAACTTTCTGTAGGCTCAGGTAATGTGGTCTTATTTGGTAATGTCTATACCCTTGCGAAGAATGAAGATAAGAGTAATAACGGTAATGGAAACAGCGGAAGCACTGATACTGGTAACGGGAATAGCGGAAGCAGTAATAACGGCAACGGTAATAGTGGAAGTAGCGGTTCAGGCAGTGGAAACAGTGTAACCAGTGATACTGGTAACGGAAACAGCGGAAGCAACGATACCGGCAACGGAAATAGCGGAAGCAACGGTACAGGTAACGGAAACAGTGGAAGCACTGATAACGGAAATGGGAATAGTGGAAGTAACGGAAATAATGGTAATGGAAACAGCGGAAACAATGGTAACGGCAACAACGAAAGCAACGGCAATGGCAACAGCGGAAACAACGGCAATGGCAACAGCGGAAACAATGGTAACGGCAACAACGGAAACAACGGCAATGGCAACAGCGGAAACAATGGCAATGGTAACAGCGGAAACAACGGCAACGGAAAGAACGGAAATAATGGCAACGGTCAAGAAAAGAATGGAAATAACGGCAACCATGGCAACGGAAATAATGGAAATCATGGTAATAATGAAGACAATAGTAATAACAATGGCGATGTTTCAAACCAAGAATCCAATACCGGAATGTCTATCGACCTGTCCGCATATTACGCTGAAGCTCCGGATTACCTCCAGAAGCCACAAAGCGTAGTAAAATACACCTACGATCCTGTCGGTAACAGGCTGTCAATGGAAAATGACGACGGTGTGGTAAACTACGAATACAATGAAGCCGATATGCTGCTCGCGGCTGGAGATGTACAGTATGAATATGATAAAAGTGGAAACCTGATAAGTAAGACCGACGCTGGGAAAACAACAGAATACAAATATGATGCAAGAAATTTGTTAACCGAAGTTGACAATGCAAACGGCTCGTATGTAAAATATGGTTATGATGCATTGGGAAGGAAAGTCTGCAGGGAAGAAGCCCAGGTCAACGTAAATAAACTGGCATCCATGATTAATAGCGGCAATGCTGGCAGCAATGGCAATAATAATGGAAGCAGTAATAACGGAAACGGCAATAATGGAAACAGCAAAAATAATAGTAACAGCAGCGGGAACGACAACAGTGATAATAACGGAAAAAGCGATGGCAACAGTAATAATAACGGTAAAAGCAACGGCAATAGCAATGATAATAGCAATGATAATGGCAATGATAATAGCAACGGTAACAGTAACAGTAATGACAGCGGTAATGGTAACGGATACGGCAAATACAACAATCCGGGACAGGGTAACAAATACGGCATATACAAAAACGACAGTAATGGCGGAAGTAGTGACAATGGTGGAAGTAGCGACAATGGCGGAAATATCAGCAATATTGAAATCCCACTAAATATAGAATCCGAGAGATACCAATACCTTGGACAATCCACCACCTTGAACAAGGAATACAGTGATAAGGGTTCTCCATACGCCGAATATTACACTGCCAACGACCAGGTTATCTCCCAAAAGATGTTCGGGCTTCACGGATTAGTAACGCCAGGCAAGGAACAAACCTTAAATACGAAAGGTGGCCTTATGTATTACCAGTATGATGGGGCAGGCAGCGTAACTGAGCTTACCGACAGACATGGAGATGAAATCGAGCATTACAGGTATGATGCCTTCGGTAACATTTACACTGGAATCACCTCACCCTACAACACTACCGGCTATACCGGACAGGAATATGACGACGTGGCTGGACTTGCCCAGATGGATGCAAGATGGTATGATCCGAGTGCAGGTAGATTTACAACACAAGATACATATGCTGGCAATATATATTCCTCTCAGAGCCTTAACAGATATTCTTACGTAATGAACAACCCCGTTAACATGTGGGATCCTACGGGGCATGTGCCAGAATGGGTTGGACAAGACACACATGAAGAACAAGATGATAATTTTTACTTCAAGTATAAATTTGTATCTACTAGTAGAAGTGAATCAGGCTGGTATTCTATAGGTGAGTTTGATAACGGAACGGAGACAATTTATAAATACCAAGCAACTATAACTAATTCATGGTTATATAATCGTTATATCGGATCCTACAATGATATAATAGATGATATTAAATATGTTCATTTTGGTACGATAACATTTAGTCAGACTGATTATTATTTCCATGACGTGGTTGTACCTGCTTCCCAAAGCGCTGAGGAACATGAAAAAGCCATAGAGGAGTTGGTAGGAAACCCGCCTGATAATACCGATCCTATTGTAATAAGCATCAGAACAAAGCAGGTTGGAAAAGGATCTGTACAGTTAATGAATGATCCTAACGAAGTAATAGTTACGAATACTGGGGGAAAGCAAACAGAAAATCAAGGCCTGATAACAGGAGCAGTACAATCAACAATAGATACGATTGCAAATGTAAAAATTAAACCGAACGGAGTATATGGAGACTATACGGAAGGAGCGGTGACGGATTTCCAAAAAGCTTCGAAGTTGGTTGCTAACGGAGAACTTACTTATGAAACTTTCTTCCAATTAGAAAGTATTTATGGGCAGTACAGAGATATACTGGGGGATTCAAATAATAAAATTGTATCTATAACTCAGATGAAGATAGATAGACTTGTGGCACCGTATAGAACTAGTAAAAGCTATAATAATTCATACTATGTTGAGGATATGGCTATAGCTGCAAATGAATGGATTCCATCTGACATATTGGATTATGATGGGTCATCTGATGCAGCAAAATGTTTTAGAAAATATGAGAAAAATTTTACTAAACTTGAATGGAGTCAAGATAAAATTGATGCACTCTGGCAAGCCTCAATTGAAATAAACATACAATACGGCATACAAATAGATCCACGTTTATTGTTAGCCATTATTATTCAAGAAGGAACGGGAAGCTTTAATACAAGTAGTACTAATAGGGCAGCTGATGGGCAACATGGTGTTGAAACAAATTATGCTACGGACCTTCTTAAGGCAAATAGTTTGGTTTTTGGCAAAATTCTGGGATATATTTATTATGGTGAAGATTTTAGACAAGCTGTATCTGATAATAATAATAAACCAGGAATAAATGGTGATGGAAATGTATTTCAGTATTGTAATTGGTATACTCCTATAATTAATACAAATAAAGAAAAGGTAGGATTAGGAGTATATGCGGGGGATGGCTCATGGGGGGATAAAGTAAGGAAAAACTATATTGCACTTGGTGGTGATGCAAATGGTTATGAAAAGTATTTATCAAGTATTGACAAAAACGCCGTTATAAGGATAGCAAAGGATTTTGGAATAGAATTACCTTCGTATGATTTCATACCCAAAAAAAATGCTCAAGATAGTAGAGGTAATCTTAACGGAAACTGGACAATTATTGCAGATTAAGAAGAGAGGATAAAAAATATGTGGTATAGGAAACTGTTTATTATAGTTCTAATTTACTGCTTCGTGCTTATGTTGAGCGGATGTAGTTCCAAGGTCCCTCAAATGAAAACAGATAACATAACAAGCAGTATTATCAAAAGTAACACTACAGACCAGACTAATAATGTGGGTGACGTTAGTAATGCTGAAAAAACTAACACTAACACAGAAACAAAGGTTGGAAATTCTAGTATTGATGAGAATGGTATAAAAGATTTTGTTATGAAATTTATTTCAATAATAAAAAATGATGATTTGACCGAATTAAAAAAAATAATTGATGATAATGGTATTTTTTCAATAACCTACTTTACGGACCAAAGGGATCCTAATGCTGTAATTCATGTTTTTAAAGATGAAATAAGGGATGATTTGGTATTGGCTAACTCAAATAATAAAGCTGGTATTACACTGGATTCAATGTTTGCTGGTAATGATGAATTACAGAAAAATGATATACCAATCAATTCATCGCAAGACCTCAGTGATATATCTTTTAATGTAGATTGGAAATCAAATGTTGAGAGTACAATTAGTAGCAAAATAGAAGATATTATTAAAACATTACAGACAATAAATATTACAAATAACGAATTTATACCACAAGTATTTGCGCTAAAGGATAATTACTATGCATTTGCACAAAGTAATGGTGTATTAGAACCCGAACCAGATTTTACAGGTGATTGGGCTATATTTGAAAAAGTAGATAATGCATACTTTTTACGAGCAGTAATACAGCTACAATAATTTTAATATTAAGAAAGCGGTTGTCATATGATGACCGTCTTTCTTTTTTAGTACAATAATACCATAAAAATAATCAATGTCAGAGGCAACAATAAAAGTAATGTCTACGATTATGGTAATGGCTACGGCAAATACAACAACACAACAACCTGGGAAAGGGTAATAAATAAGGCATATATAAAAACGATAGTAATGGCGAAAGCAGTGAAAATATCAGCAATATTGAAATCCCACTCAATATAGAATCCGAGAGATACCAATACCTTGGACAGTCCATCACCCTGAACAAGGAATACAGTGACAAGGGCTCTCCATACGCAGAGTACTACACTGCCAACGACCAAGCTATATCCCAGAAGATGTTCGGACTTCACGGGCAAGTAACACCGGGCAAGGAAACAACGCTAAATACGAACGGCGGCCTCATGTATTACCAGTATGACGGAGCAGGTAGCGTAACCGAGCTTACTAACAGGCATGGAGAAGAAATCGAGCATTACAGATATGATGCCTTCGGTAACATATACACCGGAATCACCTCGCCCTACAACACCACAGGCTACACCGGACAGGAGTATGACGATGTGGCAGGCCTCGTTCAAATGGATGCAAGATGGTATGACCCGAGCGCAGGAAGATTTACGACACAGGATTCCTATGCAGGTAATATCAATTCCTCCCAGAGTCTTAACCGATATTCTTATGTAATGAACAACCCTGTTAACATGTGGGATCCTACAGGACATGTACCGGAATGGGTTGGAGATAGCATACATTTTGAATACATGGAAGATAACTTACATCCAAGTCATATGTATGAACTAATGAATAGCTGGTACAGTTCTTCCGACTGGTACCTAATCAATGAGATAAAGTCTAACACCCAGATAACATATGAATTCCAGTCAACCATAACCCAGTAATAGTAATATAATCATAATGAGCTTCACTACAATATAACAACTGATCCAGAAACTGGTGAGTCAGTTTATACATTCAAGGAAGCATTTCAAAATTATGAGATATATACACAGACAGATTATTATTACAGACAAGTAGTAAAGTCAGCAGCGGAAATGGCTCAAGAAAATGATGAGTACATTATTAATATAGCGAGGTAGTACAAAGAGAGATTAAAAGCTTAGTTAAGTAATTCCTTTTAGGTAATACAAATTCAGGAATAGGTTCAAAGCACTTAATTAATGATATTTATTATCTTAGGGGTAGAGAAGGTGCAAGAGTATTCTACAGAATAAAGGATGGAGTATTTGAAATACTTGGAGAAGCTAGTAAAGATAATGAACAAAATGTAATTGACACTATTACAAAGTTATTCCAGTAAACAAGAGAGAGGAAAGTAACTATGAATATTGAAAATATTAAATATGCAGTACCACTTTCAGATATTAAGGATATTGGAAATGACAATATCGATATTTTCGTTGAAACTGATGATGGGATGACATATACTTTCGTAGTAACAACACCGAAAAATTATTACTGGTATATGGAAAAAGAAGGTTTAAACTTTATCCCGGCTTCTCCTCCTGATATTATTGTTAGAGAATTAACCGAGGAAAATATTCGGAAAGCACTTGAAACATTTATTATGGACAATGGATATTGGTTAAAATTATATTTCTTAGCTGGTAAAAGAACTGGAATTTTTGAAACAGAAGCTATGGATAAAATTATTAAAGACATAAAAAAGAGTAATGAAGACACTTTTAATGGTTAATATTAATAATTTAAATAACGTTTTATGGTGGTCATCTTGAGATGACCGTCTTTCTTAAGCAAGCATTTCTTAAGCAAGCATTTATTAAGGCTACATTGCTAAGTAAAGATTGGCGTGGGGTCCTACAGGACATGTATCGAAATGGGTTGTACAACAGTATCATATTGTAAAATTAGATGATGTTAATATGAAAGAACTGTATGAATTAACTTCAAGCTATAACAGTTCATCTGGTTATAATTTAGTTTGGCGCGAATATGATTGCCACCGAGATTATCTATCAATACGAGGAGGATAAAAATGAAAAGTATTTTTAAAGTATTATTGATTATTAGTCTAATGCTGCTATCTGGTTGCGGTGAAGTGAATGATAATAAAAACCAAGGTAGTAAGATAATAAATGAGAATAACACAGAAAATTCAATTCCCACGAATAATACAGTAACACCGATAAATAATACTAGCAGCCCTAATAAACTTAATGATAAGGGTGTAACAGTAATTGAAAATCAATCATTTCAAACTAAACTTGAAAACTGGGTAAGTGAATTTTATTTCGGCTTACAAAACTGATGGGAAAGCGAAACTAGAATTCTTTTTAGTAGATTCAGATGAGAATATTCTATATGAGTTTCCAGACTTTTTAGGTAATACATGGGCCTTTTATGATATGTCAGCTGTATCATTTAAAGATGTTAATAATGATGGTTTAAAAGATATTATCGTTATTGCTGAATACATAACAGGAGTTGGAGAGAACGGAGCAACCCCATTTAATGTTGCAGGGATATATTTTCAGAAGGATAATGAGTTTATTGAGTTACCGGAACTAGATAATGAACTTAACGATAATTCAAAAAATCAAACAATAGATATGATTATAAAATATCTTAAAGGTAGAGAAATTAAGCTTGAATAAGGTGTCCTAAATGGTACTTGAATCGACACTCTCCTTGGGCATTGAAGTGTTATATCCCAGAAGATGATCGGACTTCACGGGCAAGTAACACCGGGCAAGGAATAAACGTTAAATACGAACGGCGGACTCATGTTCTACCAGTATGACGGAGCAGGCAGCGTAACTGAGCTTACCAATAGGCATGGAGAAGAAATAGAGCATTACAGATAGGATGCCTTCGGTAACATATACACCGGAATCACCTCACCCTATAACACCACCGGCTACACCGGACAGGAGTATGACGACGTGGCAGGCCTCGTCCAGATGGATGCAAGATGGTATGAAGCAACGATAACAAATACATGGAATTATAATTACTATTATTTGTTGCAGAATAAAAACGACCCTACAGTTTATCATGTAACTTCAGGTCCCACTTCTATAACATATACTCAGACTAATGGTTATTCTAAAGAAGTCACAGTAACAGCAGCTGAAATAGCAGGAAAAAATGCAGATTACATTAAGAATCTTGCAGGAGACCCTCCAAAGAATACTGATTCCCCTGTAGTAAGTGTCAGCACTATGCGGGTTGGTAAAGATACGCTACAGATGCAAGACTTTGGAGTAAATGGAACCAAAATAGATATTGCAGGGACATTATCAGATTTCCAGAAGTCTTACGGAATGGCTGCCAGTGGAGTTGTTGACAAAGAGACGATCCATCAGCTGATGAGTATATATGGGCAGAGTAAAAAAGATGATGGGAAAATATCGTTATTAAGCTTGCCATCTGATAGGGGTAGTAATTCTTCTGAGAAGAGTAATTGTGATATGGAGTTTTTTATGCCCGACCCTAATAAAGTCTCTACTTTTATGAGAAAATCTATAGACTATTTGCTTGAAAAAGTAATTGCAGGAAAAGCTGATTGGTGTACGTTTAATGGCACAGAGAGTGTATGGAGCACTCCTGAAGACTTTGAAGATTTATTAGACACATATCTCGGATGGTTGCAAGACCCAACAATTTCTTTTATTGACTCTCTTGTGCTCAGAGGAGAGAAGATAGTCGATGGAACTCTACAAGCTATAGGTGGAGGAACTCAAGCAGTGGCAGGATACGGAATTGCAACAATCGGTTCATGGGGCATTGTAACTGTTCCAGTGGGTATTATTGTTGGTGCAGATGGATTAAGCAATGCATGGGAAGGCAGAGAAAAAGTTATAAAGGGGTTAACTACACTGCTAGATAGCAGTTACAGTTCCTTCAACCCTATAAGAGATTGGGCATTTAAAGGTGTTCTAGGCGAAAATGCTGGTGCTAATGCATATAACTATTTTACATTAGGTACAGGAATAGTCGCTTTTGCAAAATCTGGGTTTGATATATATAATTCAGGGGCTGTTAAAAGTATAGTAAGAACACATCAAACAGGAATTGCAAAAAAATTAAATCTGCCTTTAAAGTCGAAGGTTATT
>DATMUM010000206.1:0-7148 GCA_035564175.1 Mobilitalea sp. | reverse complement strand
TTATTGAAGCTGACACTTGGTGCTGTTGTACAGGATAAGCAGGTTGATATTGTTGTATAATAGCTATTTGCAATAATTCCACAGTAATCGCATTTTTTTTGTACATAATGTCCATAGGCTGTATGGCTACCTGTTGTTGTGGTGTATGATGAAATATAATTTGAATATAGCACAGTATTGCACGTTGAACAATAAACATTTTGGAGATGTCCTGAAGATGTATGCCCATTTGATGATGTATCACAGCTTATATATGTACTATTATCATATCCTGATGTACTTTCGCCACCACAAATTGCACAATATCTTGTCCAATAGTGACCTAACCCATTTACGTGACTTGGATCCTTGAAATATGTCATATTATATGTATATCCTGAACTATAAGTAATACCACAAATGGTATCATATATTCTCCAGTAATGTCCTTTCCCATTTGTATGGGTACTATCATTTTCTAAAGTCGCACAATCGCTATAGTAAGACCCAGTTACTTTTCCGCATCTCGAACAAGTTTTTGTCACTAAATGGCCTGACCCGGAAACATGTGTTGATGATGTAGTCGTGTAGATATTATGACCAAGTGCAGATGAAGGTTGAGTACCCTGAACATAAGAACAACCTGATCTTGTACATTTCACAATAATATTTCCTGCACTTGTACATGTTGCAGTATTTACTGTACCCATAATATGACCTAGAGCGGCTATTGATTCAGTCTTTGTAGCTCCACATAATTTACATATATAACTTTGAGATCCCGCTGATGTGCATTTTGCTGCAGTAGAGGAGGTCTTATTCCAACTGTGGGTACATGCAAGTGCATGTACATCTCCATTATCACCTGTGTTTGTATACTTCTCAGCTTGATTTAAAATATTTATATCAGGAATTACATCTATATAATCACTTTTAATAAGTTTATAATAAGATGCCTCAATATTTACTAACCCATAATGAAAATTATCACTTACATATTTCTCAAGTGGACTTGAATTTCTACACAAAAGATCTTTTATTGTTATATATGATAAATCTTTATTTACACTCCACAATAATGCTGCAGCACCTGCAACATGCTGTGCAGCTGATGAAGTACCATTTAACGTTATCATAGTATTGTGAATCCCGGTTGTAACTACATCAACACCAGGCGCTGCAATATCAAGCCGTTCCCCATAATTTGAGAATTCTGCGAGATTATCATTGTAATCTGATGCACCTACACAAATTACTTGAGGATATGCTGCAGGATATAAAATATTCTCATTTCCATCATTGCCAGCTGCAGCAACAATTAAGATATTATTTTCAGATGCCTTTTCAATTGCATCATATAACAACTGTGAATACTGTGATCCACCTAAGCTAAGTGTAATAATATCAATATCATGGTCAATAGCCCAGTTAATACCTTGAATTATATTACTATATTTACCAATCCCATTTCTGTCTAAAACTTTAACGGAATATAATTCAACATCTGGAGCTACTCCTACAAGCCCATATCCGTTTAATTGTGCAGCCAATATACCTGCCATAGCTGTTCCGTGACCGTTATCATCATCGTAACTAGTTATTCCTTCAATAAAAGATATACCTCCGGAGACGTTAATATCGTCGTTATTCAAATCTATACCTGTATCAAAAACAGCAACCTTGATTCCATACCCTTTAATATTATCTTTATGAAGTTGATCCGCCTTAATTCTTTGTATATTCCATGAAATCGTGGCCCCTTCAGCGTTATATTTAGTACTCCCAGATAATTGGGAATCTTTTTCTACTGTTGGATTAGAATAAAAATCTTCTTTATTATTTATGGTATTTAAAATATGAATTGAGGTATCATCTTCAACCCTTTCTATATTATTATCTTTACGCAGGTTATTTAACTCATCAGTTTTTAACTCTAATGAATAGATATTTTCACCTTCAATTTTCGCATAACTTAATATCTCATTATTATGCATTTTTTCATTAATTATCTTTTCAGCTTCAGTATCAGTATTACTAATTTTTACAAGTACCTGGCTAATCGCTCTGTTATTTTCTGAATTGTTTCTCTCAATTAGTAAAGAAGCTACTATTAAACTTCCTGAAATTAAAATAAAAACACAAAGAATAAAGAACCTGCATTTACTCACCTTTTTCATTTTCTTTCTCCCACCTTTAAATTTTTTACATAATATATAATTATTTGTAAATAGCTAAGATAGAATACCATAATATACCATTAAATTCAATGTATTTATATAAAAACTTATATAGTTCGTAGGTTCTGTGATTGATAAAATACTTTACTAATAATTGAGTAGGTCGGGGTCGGGAGACCTCCTTCCTCTCATCAAACCATACGTTAAGTTACCCTCATATAACTTTCCGACATTCTTCTCTCTACACTTTTTTAACTATATGGCAAAATTCATTTTATGAAACCGTCTGCATGATTGCTCGCACTTCTTATCGAAGTTAATTTCTATTTGCTCAGCACCCTGAATTACTGCAGTGCACCGAGCTTAGTTACATAACTCAACGGTGATTACTTTGATTAGAAAGTTACCAACCAGAGTGTCCAGCTTTTCTGGATGCACTGGTATAAAAAAGACTGCCTTAAGTATCAAGCCTAAAGCAGCCGTTTGGTTTATTATTATATTTATAAGCATTTTTAACTCAGTTCAGCTGTTTTGTAACACTATCAATCTTCATATTAAAATACCACTCCTCATTGCTAAGTTCCCAGATGTTTCCCTGCTGCATCTCATTATCAACACAGCTTCCATATAAGCCATAAAGCTCATGATACAGCTCCATGAATCTGGTGTAGGAAAAATAGTTATTTGCCGGATTAATGAGTGTTCTCAGATCCTCTTCGTAAATCTTCTTATATTCATCAATCGCAAGAATTTTATCAATCAGGGGATGGGTAGTATCCGGGTCATACATTTTGGAATTCAGGTTATTCCAGGTATAAATGTCCGCAGTGGCAATCCCCTCATAACTCCAATATGGGTCCCCATCCCAGCCGGCCGCCAGGACATGCTCATGATCAAAGGGAATCCATTCAATAATACCATCTTCATTAAAATACAGATAATAATTGTTACCCATACTCCAATAACCATCTATTTCACCCAGTAATACATCCAAAGCCTGCGCTTTGATAAACCGATTAACACAGAAATTATCTTCCAGGTAAGCCTTTAATTCATCCCCCTCCAGCTTATTCAGATTATAGATAAAATCAATCAGCCTCTGGTTATCCGGATTGTCTTTATTCGTCTTTAAATCATAGGTCGGACGGTAATTCATAGACCAGTCCTTAATTCCAATGGCTTCCTTTTGTTGGATCGGCATCAGGGTGGCCGGTCCGTAATTTTGCCATAGACACTTATAGAGATTGCCGTCATTCATTCCTTTGCCGTAACGCTGTGTCAGAAAATCCTTATCCACTGACTCGATATATCTTACAACTCCAAAATCATGCTCCACACCATTAATGACAAAGGTAAGCGTTGCCATCGAAGCTTTGGGTGCGGTTACCTCAAAGTCATTAAGAAGGTCATAGCTGAAAACTTCCCTGATATTCGTCGGATCAGCTCCATCATTCACCTTGAAGTTCAACTCAGATAAATCTGCAAATTTCCTGTCCTTCCGGTTGCCATAGATAATGGAGCCTTCTTCCATATCAAAGGTTTCGTCAAACTTTACCTTAAAATGAAAGCGGTTGATCCCATTTTCATCCTCAGGCAAGGTTCTGCTCATATTGCCTTTGGTTCGAATGCCCACTTCACCAACTTTTACTTCGCCATTAGCGTCAGTGTAATATAAGTCAGCCTTTCTGTATTTCCCGGTTCTCATATTACCGTCAACCGGCTTGATATCCAGCATATCCTCGGACATTCCATCCCATTCTTCCTGGGTCATCACGATTTTAAACTGATGCAGGACACTGTTGTCAAATAACGTGTCATAAGACACATTGCCATAATCCTCTGATGTGACTCCTTCCACTGTATCTACTGTCTGGTTCGTGTTTTGCTGTACGTTCACTTGATCAGAGTTTTGCCCTGCCACTATCTGCCTGGAAGCTTGTTCTGTCTGCTTAACGACTATGTAATTCACCAGGAATATACTCCCCACTAATATAGTCAATACCAATAGCAAAAGAAAATTCTTTTTCCCCATAAATTTTCCACCCTTCTATGTAGTATCTATATTATAATTGATAGCGGAACATTTTTACATATATTTCGAAATTTATCGAAATTCTAATCTGATAGATTATATGCACATGCAATAAAAAACCTTGATGAAACATCCTGCTCATCAAGGTTTCTGTTCTATTTATTTAACTTACCGAAACTTTATTCTTGCCACCATGTTTACTCAGATACATGACTTCATCGGCTTTCTTAATTACTTCATCTAAGGTGAGCTTCTCATTGTGTTTGATATAGACACCTAAGCTTGCAGTTACAGAAAGGGATACATCCTCACTTGTGATTAATGTCCTTTCGATTTCTTCTCGGATGGATTCCACACGATGCTTAACCTTCTCTTTGTCAGTAAAATTCTGCATGTAGATAATAATCTCATCACCACCATATCTTGCAACGATATCATTCGTACGGGTCGCTCTGTTTATGATCTGTGCTACCGTCTTCAACACAGCATCACCAAACGGATGTCCGTAATGATCATTGATTAATTTAAAATCGTCCAGATCCACAATTACAATACTGTAATTTTGCTCTGTCAGGTTTGCAACATGATTCAGAGTCTCAAAGAAATAGCGCTTATTAAAAATTTCTGTTAATCCATCCCGGTAAGCACTTTCCTTGATCTGTTTATATAAGATGTTATTCTCAATAGCTACACCGATATGGTTACCAATCAGTGAAAGAAATACGGAATGATCCTTCGTAAAATAGTTAATCTCCGTATGCTGAATAATAATAAATCCGATCATACGATTTTCCACTTTGACCGGAACTCCTACGCAGGAATGAATGTTTCTCTCCTCCTGGGAGCTTATAAAAATCGGTGCTTCTTTATTCAGGATAAATTCCTCTTCGTGATACTTAAGAATCAGCTTCTTCTCAACCTCTGTGATCTCCTCTGATACGTTCTGAGAAACAGCCTCATAGAATTCATCATCCATTTTAATGTAGATGGTCGAATGCTTGGCACCGAATACACCGATCAGCATATCATTAATCAATGGAAACAAATTCGGATCCTTAATATATTGATTTATATATCTGCTTATCTCCAGAAGGTTTGTAAAGATATCCAGTTTCTTTTCAAGTAGTGTAACCTGTTGGGATAAATTATTAATTGTTCTTTCTGTAAATATCTGGTATCTTTCAAACTGCTCGGAATTCATCCAAATTTTCCCTTCCGTAAAGGATATTTAAACACATAATCGTATATATATATTACCATTTTTAAACAATATATAGGTATAAAGTCTTATTTTTCTATTGTAGCATTTTCAGTATTAAGTTTCTACTGGTAAAATGAAAATTCTAAGATAATCTTCATCAAAAGACAATTACTGTATAATTCTCATCTAATTAATTCCAAATACAACAATTAAGCATAACATAATATCCATTATATTGAAATACTGATTGATTAAATTACATATTTTCCTTTTCATTTCGCAGTTTCGAAAATTAATCAGCGAAAATTGAAAGATTTTTCGTTACAGTGTTGTTGTCAATATCCTTTCTCACTAACATCGTATAGAAATCCTTAAACTCATGGACTCGGATACTGTTAGCTTCTAAACCTGTCAGGTCATTAGGCATTCATTAATCCAGTCACACTAGCGCCTATGATGCCGCTTGCGGTATCATAATCAATACTTGAAAGAAGTTCAAAATAAAATTCCAATGGATTTCATTTTGGAGTTCTTTCTAAAGTGAATTATGATTTTATAATTCACTTTGGAATTATTGGATTTTTCTAAATTCGTTTCACACTGAGCGTGCATTATTATAATAATTCCATAAAAAAATTCCTTATCCAACTTCATGATCTTGGATAAGGAATTTTACGGGGATAAAACATATCAATTAACAAGACATTATCGCTTTTGCACCTTAGCTAAAATGGATGATTCCTTCATTCTGAGCGTGAATGGAATTTCGATTGCTGCTGCCGCAATCAGGAGCAGCATCGGAATATTGATCGACCCGGTAGCCTGGCTGACAGTCTCAAAGATTGCAACAAACAAGGCTCCGGAGATCTGCCCCATCAGAAGTATCAAGCCAAAGGAGGTTCCCTCTTTCACAGGGTATGCGACCTCAGCGCCGTGCTGAAACAGGATTGGAGCTACTCCCATTACTGTAAATCCAGCTATACCGGATACAATTGTCACGAATGTAAAATCCGATACATAAGTAATTCCAAAATACAGTGGCACCAATAAGGTTATGCCGGCGACAAACAATGGTGTCCTTCTACGCAATTTATCCGATATCACAGGAAGGATGACAGCTCCAATTACTCCTGCAATCACAAATACCGCACCGACAATTCCTGCCTGCTCCATGGTAATCCCACGCGGCTTAAGAATGCTTTCGATCAGGGTTAGTAACGCGTTGAATATTCCCATGGAGACAAAGGCTATTATAATTACATATGTAAAGTTACGATTACGAAACAGCTTTAACATGGAGGTAATGCTGATATCTTCTTTCTCCGGTTCAGGGCCGGGTGGAACCGCCGGTCGTTCTCTTGAGAGTGAAATTGCTATAACTGCGCAAACGGAGGCGACGATTGCAAAGACAAGATATAGCTTCGGAATTCCATAATTTTGTGCCAGCATCGGCGACAAAACCATAGCTACGACAAAGCCAAGATATTGCGCCATTGTCAGGATTCCTGAAGCAATGGATCGTTCCTGCAGGGGAAACCAGTTTGCAGGAACCTTTGTAGATATATTTAATAAGAAGGGCTGACCTATCGCAATTACAAATTGGAAAATAATCACCGCCGTGAAATCAGCTGCAAATATAGCTCGCAGAATACCAAATACCACTGTAATCACAGCACCGATTGTTAATGCAACACGATATCCATATCGGTCAATCACGCAGGAGGCAGGTATCGTAAATATAATATACATAATCATATAA
>DATMUM010000205.1:0-43940 GCA_035564175.1 Mobilitalea sp. | reverse complement strand
TTATTTAAGGTGCTCCAAGGGAATGATTTATACAATTCGGATGAGGATTTCGACAGGCAATCTGATAAGGAATCTGGTAAGCGGAGCTATAGAGAAGCTGATAAGCATGATGATAAAGAAGCTGGTAAACAGGGAAGTAAGGAAGCTGGTAATCAGGGATATAAGGATGCTGTTAGGCAGGGAAATAAAGAAGCTGTTAGGCTGAGTAGTAATAAAACAATAAGTGATGAAATAGAAAGCGATGAAACAGTCAAAGGCAAAACAGTCAAAGACAAAATAACCAGAGGCAAAACAACCAGAGAAAAAACAACCAGAGACATAACAGCCAGAGACGAAACAGTCAGAAACATTACAACCAGAGACAAAACAGCCAAAGATATAACAGTCAGAGATATAACAGTCAGAGACATAACAGGTAGAGACATAACAGGTAGAGACAAAACAGTCAGAGACATAGCAGCCAGAGACATAACAACCAGAGACATAACAGCCAGAGGCATAACAGTCAGAGACAAAACAGCCAAAGACAAAAAAGCCAAAGGCAAAACAGCTAGAGACATAACAGCCAGAGATAAAATAATTAGAGATAAAGCAGCTAGAGTTAAAGGAATTAGAGATAAAATAATCAGAAATAAAGAAACGACAAATATTGAAAATAACAAGGATAGCTTAACTAATCAAATGAATTATTATAAAGCGTCCGCTAAGAATGCCATAAATAACCACGATATATTGGTTATGAAGGAAAAAGTGGAGGGGGAAGCGGAGGTTTCCTGTTATCCAATCATCACATATTTCTTTGCTGCCGGCTGTATCTTAGGTGGCCTCTTAATCATCGTTCTATGCATTTCAATGCGATTTTTATATAATTCCTTTGGAAACCAGATAGATTTTAGTAAGCTGTTTGCTCTTGTTCTTATAATCGTATGTGTGGAAGGGTATTGTTGGCATAAGATTTTCGATAAGAAAAATAAGATTACCAGGATAGTTAAAACCTGTGATTATATTGACCCCATACTTGAAGGTAATCCTACAGGAAGCCCATTTGATTCGATAGGAAATAAAATCAATATAAGGTTAAGCCACTTCAATAATACTATAAATAGAGAAGATGATAAAGCAGCCCTGAATATGAAGGAACAGGATCCTTTTGTAACTATGCCTGGA
Source organism: Mobilitalea sp. (assembly GCA_035564175.1). Lineage (GTDB taxonomy): Bacteria > Bacillota > Clostridia > Lachnospirales > Lachnospiraceae > Mobilitalea. Next base: position 42,773 of record DATMUM010000205.1, on the reverse strand, counting down.
ATACAAGAAAACCAGGATAGATTATATAATATACCTCAGCATGCAGCAGAGAAAGAGCTGATACCAAGGAAATTTTCCTTACATAAGGAGGAAACAGATTGTGAGGATGACATTAACCCGACCTGTATTCTGAACGTTGCAACAGAGCAGAAAAGTGTGATTCTTCTGAGAGCGCAGGATTCAAGTAATTATAAAGACATTACTATCTCAAGCTTCCCGTTTTTTATCGGTAAATTAAAGAAGAATGTGGATTACTGCCTTGAAAAGGATGTAATCAGCAGATTTCATGCCAAGGTCACGAAGGAGGGAGAGCAGTTTTTTCTGACGGATTTAAATTCTACGAATGGTACCTATATCAATCAGGAACCACTGCAGACGTATCAGAAAAAGGAGATCATTTTCGGGGATGAGATTACCTTTGCGAATATCATATATCAGTTTGTTGAGATGTAAGTAAAGCATAGAATGATTCTTTGTAAGTAAAGAATAATACAATAAACCAATAATACAATAAATGATAAATTTCCTCCTAAAAAATGGTATAAAATAGAGCCAAAACTAGGAAATTATAGAACACTATTACTATTTATGTTGATTTTGGTCTAAAAGTTTAATAAAATAAAACCAATACTTTTTAGGGAGGATATTATGAGACGATTAAGAAAAATTATATTAACAGCGTTGCTACTTGCTTTTGCGACTACATTCTTAGATGTTCCGGTATTAAGTAACACGGCAACCGTTCAGGCTGCAACATTAAAAATCAGCAATAAAAAACTGACACTTGAAGTAGGACAGACAAAGACCTTAAGGGTAACAGGTGGTACTACCAAGAAAGTAACCTGGACTTCGAACAAGAAAGAAGTGGCAACAGTTACAAGCAAAGGTAAAGTAACCGCAGTTGCTGCTGGTGAAGCAAAGATTACGGCTAAGGTAGGAGATAAAAAGCTTTACTGTACCGTTACAGTTACAGCTCCTGCAAATCCTTATATAGCAAATGCACCTTTTGCTGTGGAAGAAACTCAGGTTGATAGTTTGGACTTTGTGATTCCTGCCGGATGGAAGGTTAATACCCAAGACCTTGCCGATGGTTATTTATACACGGAGATAACACCGGATGATTCCAATCTGATGTCTGCTATCAAGCTGAACATTATGACCAATGATACGGAACCAACGGATTATGATGCGTTAAAAGAAGCTTTCAGTAGTGAATATTCACAGGATGCCATTACAAAGATATGGCAGGATTCTTTGGGAGCTACTGCTTTTGAAATGACTAATTTTACGCAAGGGGATTATGAAGCTCCTTATAATAAGGTCTTTAAAACGCAGTATACCATTACCGTAGATGGGACTGCCGCCGTTACACAGAGCATTTATATTTTCACTATTGGTAAATATGTTGTGGTTTTCTCAGCAGAGGACTATGATCAGATGGATCTGGCTACTATTACAGATTATATGATCGACTCATTCATGACGAAATAATGTAATTCATAACAATTGAATATTTATGAGCCTATTATCAGGGAGGGAACCATGGATTTTAAGAACCATAGGGTCCCTCCCTGTTGCTGTATTAATTTATTTATGATGCATGGGATTGCAAACGGGCTCAGTTACACGCAGCTATGGAGGAAGGGGAGCAGAAGCAGAACCAGAGTTTAGATATGATCAGCGCAATAATTGACAGAACCATCGTGATTTACAGATGATATTTGATATAATTATCAATTTTTAATTTTAGCTTTGAATATTTATCTTTTCTTTTTTTTAACGGCGGTAATATAGGCCGTGAATAAAAATCAAAGGGTTTATTTTCATTTTTATCATTATTATTAATCTCTTTATTCATCGAAACACCTCATCAATTTATAATGCATTATAGTTTATGGATAAGGGGTTTTCCATTATTCATTTAAAAGAAGAGTGCCTTAAAAAGGCACTCTTCTTTAATAAGATGAAAACATATCGATAAATCGGTCTGTTCTTTTTTTCATCTGCTCTATTTTATTTCTGCTCTTACCATGGATTTCTCTTGAATGAGATAATTCGATCTCTCTTTTAGTCAAAGTATCAGGCTTAGCAGAAGCAATACAATCTTTCATAAATTTCTTTTGAAATGTTTTCATAGGAAGCACCTCTCTTATATTTTGATTATACCATTATTTCGACAAAAAATCTATACTTGATTCGAATGTCATAAATATTCTGTGAATAATACAGATACCGTAGATAATTTATATTATTCCCAAAACAATACACATGGAAGCTGCTTTGTCCCCAGGATACTTTTGACACTTAATTTATACTTTACTGATTTCCAGTTCAAAGGTATTCAGAAAGCTGATGATCGGATAAATATCATGCATCATAATATCGTCCTTTGATTGTATGGTTATTAGCAGGCGCTCATCACAATGCATAACATTTTCTGTCATAACCAATATATTTGAAGTTTCATTACTAAAATAATTACTGGTCTTGCCATTATTGATCAGGTCGTTCTTCAATTCAACTTTTTCTCTTCGCTTTAATATATTTTTAGACATAAGCTTTTCTACGATTTCGTTTATATCATTTTCGTCTTGTTTATAAAATCGAATATGTATAACTACATTCTCACTTTTTAACTCATAATAAAATTCTAGGATCTCCTTAAAGGCTTTACAGAAGCTTGATTTATTCGATTTCAAATCGGTTATGTTTGCTTTTTTCAAGAACATATCACGAATTTTAAACGATACTTCGTATAATGATTCTAAACTATATTCTAATTGATATACATAATTTCTCTGATCGATCAGATAATTTTGTGATTCATCTTTAATAAACTTAGTACCAAACAATCCAAGTTCCTTGAAAGCGAAACCGGTGATTATTAAGTTTTCAATGATAATGGCGGTAATTACAGCAGCAATAAGGACAACGATATTTGACCATATATCTGATCTTATTTTCCAGGGACCTTCACCGCACCATTTTGATATATCCACGGTTTTGATGAAAATGATATAAAGCAGGATAAAAAATGTATAATAGAATCTTTTTATATTAACCTTAGGTTTATCCAAACCAATTTTACACACTGCAATACAGTATATGAAAAGTATAAGCGGAATGATAAATATACCGAAATCATTTACGAAAGATGCTATTGATTTCCCTAATGTCATAGAAAAGCCCTCCATATAAGATACATATATATGGATTATTCAAAGGTATTGTATTAAATACCACTATGTTCCATAAATATGCTAGATGTTATTATATTACAACAGGAAATATAAGTAAATATAAATGTAAGAAAATGTATAAAATAAGACAAATAGACTAGAGTGAAAAGAATTTGAAAAGAGCCAAATTTCTTGGAAAGAACCAAAATTCTTGGAAAGAACTCCAGAATGAATTCCATGGGAACTTCATTCTGAATTTCTTTCAGGTTTGTGCCGCGAAGGAACAACGGAATGTTAGTTAGTGTGATAAATGGGATGATCGCAATCCTCATTTATTTCAATTATAGAGCCTAAAAAACAGCGCCAGGCGCAGACTAACAATAAAAACCTTGTAAATACTGAAATGAAAGTGGTACAATAAGGTATATTATACGATCCTTCTGTTAAGAATGGGGGTGTTCGAATGAAGAGACGATTTGAGCTGATTATAGCTGTAATCTTAGTACTGGTTCTGATTGCTGCAGGGCTTATTAGTAATGCAATCGTCAAAGGAATCCTGCTCTTAATTTTTGCCGCAGCGCTTATCTTTAATACGGTGCTTAAGATAAAAGGAAAGACAGAGAATAGATTTAAGGACAAATTTTTCTATGGGATATTGCTGTTTTTAGAAGTGGTTCTTGCACTCGGCGCAGTATTTGTTATTGTTTCTGCCATCCTTGAAGCATAATATCAAAAGGTTAATATGTCTTAATAATACCTGAAAATAACATACTTATGGGCTCTTTCGGATGCTTACATAATTCACAGGCTGAGGAGAGGGATACTTAGAATACAAATGGTATTAGATGAATTTTATCTTGAATAGAAATGGGGAACAGTAGTATGAAGCAGTATGTTATGGCACTCGACCAGGGGACAACAAGTTCAAGATGCATTATTTTTGATAAACTAGGAAAGATGAAAAGCGTAGCACAGAAGGAGTTTACCCAGATCTATCCCAAGCCGGGCTGGGTGGAACATGATCCGATGGAAATCTGGTCATCCCAGATATCCGTTGCAACGGAGGCGATGGCGAAGCTTGGTATTACTGCCGGGGAGATTGCCTCCATCGGCATTACGAACCAGCGAGAGACCACAATTGTGTGGAATAAGAAGACCGGGCAACCGGTTTGTAATGCTATCGTATGGCAGTGCCGAAGAACCTCGGAGATGATCGATGATCTGAAGGCCAGAGGCTTTGAGGCTTATATTAAGGATAGAACGGGACTAATCCCTGACGCATATTTCTCAGGAACGAAGATTGCCTGGATTCTGGAACATGTTCCGGGTGCGAGAGCAGCGGCTCAGGCAGGAGAATTGCTTTTTGGAACCGTAGACACTTGGATTATCTGGAATTTAACGAAGGGAAGAACTTATGTTACCGATTATTCGAACGCATCCCGTACGATGCTGTTCGACATTAAGAAGCTGATCTGGGATGAGAAATTATTAAAGGTGCTCGACATACCAATTCAGATGCTTCCGGAGGTTAAGCCCTCCAGCTGCGTTTATGGATATACGGACAGAACCTTATTTGGTGAGGAGATTCTGATTGCCGGAGCTGCGGGAGACCAGCAGGCAGCACTGTTTGGACAATGCTGTTTTGCCAAAGGCGATGTTAAGAATACCTATGGAACCGGATGCTTCCTGCTTATGAATACCGGCAGTGAGGCAATTGAATCCAAGCATGGTCTACTTACTACAATTGCTGCAAGTACCGGAACGGAGGTACAATATGCCCTGGAGGGTAGTGTATTCGTAGCCGGAGCAGCCATCCAATGGCTTCGTGACGAGCTTCAGCTAATCAGGACAGCAGCCGAGAGCGAAAAATATGCGATGCAGGTGGCCGACACCAACGGAGTCTATGTGGTGCCTGCCTTTGCCGGACTTGGCGCACCTTACTGGGATCAGTATGCCAGAGGTGCTATCGTGGGAATTACCCGTGGCTGCAACCGGGATCATATCATCCGGGCAACGCTTGAATCAATCGCATATCAGACCTATGATGTGTTAAAGTCCATGGAAGGTGATTCGAATGTCTGCCTCAAATCCCTCAAGGTGGACGGCGGGGCCTGTGCGAACCGTTTCCTGATGCAGTTCCAGGCAGATATATTAGATACTGTGGTGCATAAACCGGAGTGTATCGAGACCACAGCCCTTGGAGCAGCTTATCTTGCCGGGCTTGCGGTTGGCTTCTGGAAGGATAAGGATGAGATTCGCACCAATTGGTCATTGGCAGAGAGTTTTCAGCCGAATATGCTAAAGGAGCGCAGAGAAGCTCTGATTGCTGGCTGGGAAAAGGCTGTGAAACGTTCCTTTGCATGGGAAGAATAGAAGAAAAGGCGGTTATTCAGGATGGAAGACAGATTAAGCTTAGGCCTGCAAAATATCGGTTATCGTAGAATTGATTCGAATGCTCAGGGAATCTATTTGTTTTTTCTTGTGAAAGAGCAGGAGCTTTCCATCATTTCTATTGTTCATGCGGCAACCGGAAATGAACTGACAAAGGAGCAATACGAGCATATCCTGGATCAGATTAAGACCAATTTTCGCAATTCCTACCCTCAGAGAATCCGCCTATTAAGCCTTATTTTATCGGGTAATCCGGATCAGGCAAAGCACCTGGCGATTGATACAAAGCAGGACAGCCATTGGATTATCGATATCCGTACGAACCGCCTGATTATCTACGAAACTCAGGCTGATGAGGAGTATCAGGGTCTGAGGAAGCTGATAGAACAGATTTTAACGCAGGAACAGCAGCAGAAAGCAGATCAAACCTCTGCAGGTAATTATGAAGATAATAATAGAGATGGACAAGGCAGCTACAATCAGGGTGGTTATAATCAGGGCAGCTTTAATCAAGGTGGTTATAATCAAGGTGGTTATAATCAAGGCGGTAATAATCAAGGTGGCTATAATCAGAACGGCAATAATCAAAACGGCAATAATCAAGATGGTTATAATAGCGATCATCCAAGAGGTTATTATCAACAGGGAGCACCAGGACGGAGTCCTGCGAGCCGGTTTATCCTTATGCCGGTTACCATGGGCATCATAGCGCTTAATATCCTGGCTTATCTGTTTACCCATTTCACCCCGTTCTTTGGCGGTGCGGAGCAGATGCTGGAAAAAGGTGCTCTTTCCTGGTATTATGTTAAGGAAAGCCATGAGTATTACCGCATCCTCACCTCGATGTTCATGCATGCCGACTGGAGCCATCTGGTGAATAATATGATTGTTCTGCTGTTCATTGGCGGCAATCTGGAACGTGCAGCGGGAAGGTTAAGATTAATTTTCATTTATTTTGGCTCGGGAATTCTTGCAGGTATCACTTCTATCAGTTATAATATGTGGAAGGAATATGCAAATGTATCATTTGATGGTACAACAATATCAATCGGTGCATCCGGTGCTATTTTTGGTGTCGTTGGAGCAATCCTGTATGTCGTTATTGTTAATAAAGGACGCCTTCAGGAAATCAGCATGCAGCAGATGATACTATTTATCATATTAACCCTTTACAGCGGGGTTATTAACTCTCAGATTGATCAGGCAGCCCATGTCGGAGGCTTTCTTGCGGGCATACTGCTTGCGGCAATACTATATCGCAGGCCAAGACCCGTCCGGTCTGAAACTCTTTAGAAGTAGCATAAGAACAAGCCTTATGAATAAGTACCTAAGGTTATATATATTAAATAAGTCAAAAGCTAAAATGCAGCAGGAGGAATGAATTGCATGAAAATTAATATCTATTACGGCGGAAGGGGATTAATTGAGGATCCGACGCTATATGTTATGAGCAAACTCACAGCAGTATTGGAAGAGCTGCGTGTACAGGTGACCAGATATAATCTCTATGAAGAGAAAAATGCAATTTCTATGCTGCCAAAGACTCTGAAGGAGGCAGACGGCGTTATTCTCGCGACTACGATTGAATGGATGGGCATCGGTGGCCTGATGCAGCAGTTTCTGGATGCCTGCTGGCTTTATGCAGACAAGGACAAACTGAGTAAGCTGTATATGCTTCCAATTGTTATCGCAACCACCTACGGGGAAAGAGACGGTGAACTCACCTTAATTAAAGCCTGGGAGCTGCTTGGCGGTATCCCTTGTAATGGCCTGAGTGCTTATGTTGAGGATCATGTAGAATTTGAGACAAACACCGATTATGCAGCAATTATTGAGAAACAGGCAGAAGCATATTACCGGATGATTCATCAGAAGGCAAAGATGCTCCCCACCAGTAATAATGCAATTAAGCAGAATGTCCTTAGAACCAGCTCCATTGTATTAACACCCCAGGAGAGTGAGCAGCTATCCGTATATGTATCCGATGATGCTTATGTGAAGAAGCAGAAGGAGGATATTGAGGAGCTGACACAGCTCTTTAAGGAGATGCTGGATAAAAATGCTGAGGATGAAGGCGGGCAGGATTTTATCAAGAATCTGAAAGACAACTTCCATCCGCTGGATGACTTTGTAGCTTCCTATTCCATAAATCTATCCGATATAAAGAAGACCTTGATTGTGGAAATCAATAATAGACACCTCAAATGCTACTACGGTGAAAAACCCGATGCGGATGTTATTGCGAAAACCACGCATACAATTATGAATAAGCTGGTATCAGGCCGGGTTACATTTCAGGGAGCTTTTATGTCAGGTGACCTGACGGCAAAAGGTAATTTTAAGACCCTGCGTACCTTTGATCAGATCTTCCAGTTCAATATTTTATAAAAGAAAAGACATTTTCTTATAAGAAAATGTCTTAAACAATTCCAATGATTTATGAAAGAATGAAAACAAGATATAATTTACAATAGATACCGGTACTAAACCGGGAGCTGGATGGTAAAGGAAGTTAATTTTTCATCGGATTCCACATTCACACTGCCGTAATGAAGGTCAACCACTCGCTTCACTAGGGCTAGGCCGACGCCGGTTCCGCCCTTTTTATAGGTGACAAAGGGTACAAAGATATTCTCAAGTACCTCTTCAGGAATGGGCTGGCCATTGTTGCTGATGGCAATGGACAATTTGGAAGGCGTAGAATAGTCTTCCGGAATATAATTTAGGTCAATATGTATGAAGTCACCGGGTACTGTCGCTTCAAAGGCATTTTTAATCAGATTAATCAGCACCTGCTTAATCTTAACGGCATCACAGGAGAAGGAAGTAAAGCTGGGTACTCCTAGCGGTTCCACGGAGCAGGATAACTCGACACCCTTTGTTAAGGCCTGAGGCATAAAGCTGTTGATGAGACTTTCCACTAAGGTGATTAGATTCGTCTCTTCCTTATGAATCAGATTAAAGGTATTTAACAAAGAGGCGTCAGCCATGATACGATCCATATCATTAATTAAATCCTGTATCTGATCCCAGTATTTAAATTCCTTGGCATCCGGGTGCTTCGTTTCGATGTATTGAATGGTTCCCTTTAACAGAGACAGTGGATTGCGCAGTTCGTGTACGAGCATGGAGGTAGCTTTTTTATTATCAGCAACGATAGCCTGTATCACGGATTCAAGCTCCGGATTGGACTTTACCATGCATGCAACGATATCGTTATTAAATGTCGAATACATAATTTGATCCCCTTTCGCCTTATCATAGAGAGCTGCAGTTTACAATGGGTAAATGTCTTTCTATATGGATATAAATATAAGATTCGGTTCGATAAAATACTTAGGACTATCAACTATACTATCAAATTATGGGAAATTTTACAAGATGAAGAATATACTAACTATCGACAATGGAGGTATTAATATGCAGAATAACTGTATTTTCTGTAAAATAATCGCCGGAGAGATTCCTTCGGCTACCGTTTATGAGGATGATGATTTTAAGGTAATTATGGATATTTCCCCGGCAGCAAAGGGGCATACCATTATACTTTCCAAGAAGCATGCAGCTAACCTGTTCGAACTGGATGATGATACTGCATCCAAGGCTCTGCTGGTAGCAAGAAAAGTCGCAACAGCGATGAAAGAAGAGCTGGGATGTGACGGAATTAACCTTCTGCAGAACAACGGGGAAGCAGCAGGCCAGACCGTGTTCCACTATCATATGCATTTAATCCCGAGATTTAACGGTGATCAGGTTAAAATGACCTGGGTTCACGGTAAATATGCGGACGGTGAAGCAGCGGCTGTGGCAGCAGCAATAACGGCGAAGATAAAATAAGTCATCAGTAACAACTGGTTTGCACAGATTCAAAGGTCTTAAAGATATCGAAAAGCTTAACTTGGTCTTGAAATTGATAACCAGTGTTTAAGTTTTGATATAGAGGCTGTTATACAATTGAATCGGCTAGACTTTATCAGTGGATAAAAAGCTGAAGTATTTCCGAGTACGTAGGGATTCTATATGTATTCAAACATAAGTATATGTATTCAAACATAAGAATATATATTCAAACATAAGGGGCTGTCGCACTAAGAATGATTAGTACGCCAGCTCCTTTTAAGTAAAAAAATAAATCCCTGACTTCGAAAAGTAAGGGATTTATCGTAAATATTAATATACCAATGCAAAATATCTTACAAAAAGGTCATACGGTTAATCAGCATTTTTATCAGTTAAGACGCCCTTTAATATCAATTATATAATTCCAGAGAATGATTCGGTACCTTTGCTAAGTCAGTTTTCTTAGTATAGTCCGTATAATGATTGAAACATAATGGTTACTGCTTCTACTTCGAAGTCTCTTTAATCAGTTTAACAATAGTCCCAATTGAGTTATTTAACTCACTTTTGTTCATAGCGTTAATATAATCCTGTCTTGAGTCCATGACGGAATTTACGGCAGCTAACAAAGTGGAGAGGCTTAAGTCCTCTTCTTTGAGCACCAGGGAATAGCCCTGACGTTCAAAGGATTCCGCATTCAGAAGCTGGTCACCGCGGCTGGAGGCAGCAGGGAGAGGGATCAGAATGTTAGGCTTGCGAAGGGCTAACAGCTCGCAGATGGCATTGGCACCGGCTCTGGAGATTACCAGGTCGGCAGCAGCTAACAAATCGCTGAGCTCTTCCTTAATGTACTCGTATTGAACATATCCGGCCGTATCCTTTAATTTCTCGTCCAGATTACCCTTACCGCACAGGTGGACGATCTGATATTCCCGAAGCAGAGTCGGAAGCATTCCACGGATTACTTCATTAATGGCTCTGGAGCCGGTGCTTCCCCCAATAATCAGAATCACGGGCTTATTCGCAGTGAATCCGCAGAAATCCAGCCCCTTGATTTTATTTCCGGAGAAAAGCTCCTTACGGATTGGGGTTCCGGTCAAAACGGCCTTATCCGCTGGCAGATATTTCACTGTCTCAGGAAAATTCGCACAGACCTTCGTCGCGGAGGGGAGAGCCAGACGGTTTGCAAGTCCGGGAGTCATATCTGATTCATGTATGATTACGGGTATTTTATGTTTTTTGGCAGCCATCACGACTGGTACAGAGACAAAGCCGCCTTTGGAAAATACGATATCCGGTTTTATCTGCTTCAGTAGCTTACCTGCTTCAAAATAACCTTTGATAACCTTAAACGGATCGGAAAAGTTCTTTGGGTCAAAATATCTTCTCAATTTACCGGAGGATATTCCATGATAAGGGATGTTATATTCTTCAATGAGCTTTCGTTCTATTCCATTATAGGAGCCGATGTACTGGATATCAAAGCCTTCCTTTTTCAGCTCCGGCAGTAAAGCGATACATGGGGTTACATGTCCGGCAGTACCTCCTCCGGTCAGAACTATTCGTTTCATTTTTTAGACCTCCATTCCTTTAGAGCTTTTGCTAACTGATCGGGGCAGGAAGTAGCGCGGGGGCCACAGTTTACGCCCTCCAGCTTTTCGATGACATCATCAACCTTCATTCCAACAACAAGTCGGGAGATACCGCCGGCATTGCCGGAACAGCCTCCGTCAAAATTAAGTGCAACTACTGTATCTGTATTCTCATCTATCTCAAAGCTGATTGCACGGCTGCATACTCCGGAAGTCTTATATACCATTTATTATTCCCTTTCTTTCCTGTTCTAATTTAAATATATGTTGCCCAGAATAATAGGGCACTTATAATCGAGTACATTGTATCTCAGAAGGTACATTTTTGCAATGGCTTAATTTTTATTTTACTTTAATGGCTTGACAAGGTATAATATTAGAATATATTTACAAGGTAAAAATTTCATTTCATTGGGAGGGTATCATATGATTAGTTTTAAAACAGATTTTTCACCGGAAGAGGTAAGCTATGAGGGTAGCAGATTAAATGTTCTGGATAAATTCTTTGAGGAACAGATAGAGAAAAAGAAGATTATATCAGCAAATTACTGTTTGGCGAGGGATGGTAAGCTCTTTGCCAATAATGCAGTCGGAAAGCTGTCCTTCAGTGAGGAGGATACCAGGGAACTCAGGCCGGATACGATTCAGTGGATTGCATCGATTACAAAGCTGTTCACCTCAGTTGCAATCTGGAAGCTTGCAGAGGATGGCAAACTGAGGGTTAATCAGAACGTTGGTGAAATTATTCCTGAGTTCAGTAATAAGCCCTTCAATGATATTACCATTGCACATCTATTATCGCATACCTCGGGATTACACCCGGATGGCGGCTGCTTTGAAAACAAATATTTTGTTTCCCCCTGGGATCACATCGTTCAGGCTAAGGAGGAGAACTAGATTGCCGCAGCCTTAAAATCAGGCATGCGCAAGAATCCAGGAGAGGAATGGGCTTACTGCAGCTTTGGTTTTGTTATCTTAGGAGAAGTAATTACCAGGGTCAGCGGTCAATTTGCCAACGATTATATCCTGGAGCATATCATAAAGCCCTGCGGAATGAAGGATACCGGATTTGAGTTTACCAACAGGGAGATTGCTCTCAGAGCCAATATACGTAATGAAGAGGAAGAAAAGGGAGTTAATGAGGGCGGTAGCACTGGTAACCTATAAGGAATGGAGTGCCTACCGCACTCATTCTATGGTCTCCATTTTTGTGGGACCGGTTTATTTTATCGTACAGTATTTTATCTGGACGGCAGCTTATGGCGGAAAATCGGAATTAAATGGCATGGGGCTGTCCCAGATGATAACTTATTTTGGGGCATCTACATTGATTGGTTATCTGACCATGGATTTTGCAGACTGGAATCTGCAGATGCTGATACGGACGGGCAAATTTCTGACTTTTGCCATGAGGCCGATTCATCATCGCTTTTTTGCCTTTTCATAGAAGGTAGGACATCGGACCCTGGGGTTAATCTTTGAATTTGTACCCTGTTATCTGATATTTACTTTTTTATTTGACATTAATATGATTCCGAAGCGTATCGGCTGGACGGTTATATCGATTGGACTTGCCTTCTTAATGAATTTCTACGTCCACTATATCCTTGGAATGACCGCCTTCTGGTTCATACAGTCTTCGGGAATACGAAGAGTTTTTGACCTGCTGTCGGGTGTTTTCTCCGGGGTGTTCATTCCTCTGGTCTTCTTTCCGCAGGCGATACAGAAGCTCTTATTCTTCCTGCCCTTTCCCTATATGTCCTATGTTCCGGCGATGGTCTTTACAGGAAAGTTTACGCTGGCAGGAATAGAGCTGCCGATACCGGAGATCGTCGGGCTTCAGGCAGCAGTTATTGTAATTACGATTGGTCTTAGTGAAGTGATCTATAAAGCCTCCATCCGCCATTTTAACGGTGTAGGGGCATAGGAGGATGGGATGAAACGATATATTCAAATCTATAAAGAGTGCATCCGGGTAGCCTTTGCTGCCGCCTCCACATATCGTATGAATTTCTTTCTGAATTCTGTGATTATGCTCCTTGGTGATATTCTGTTACCGCTGGTTACAATCTTGATCTATGGTTCGGGAGCGGGCTTTGAGGGTTGGAATGTATATGAGGTGCTGCTGATCCAGTCAGTTTTTACGATGGCTATGGCGATTGCAGATATGAGCTTTCATGGAATTATGTGGGCGACCATGGGTGCTGTCAGGGAAGGAAATTTTGAGATGTTCCTGTTGATGCCGGTAGACACCATGTTTCTACTGATGGCAAAGACCTTTTCCATTGATGCCATCGGATTGTTCCTTGGCGGGGCAGCTATATTTATCATATCACTGACTCAGATAGGAATGCCGTCGCTTCTTATGTGGCTGCAGTTTTTGGCAATGTTTCTCGTAGGACTCATGGTTATGATGGGAATTGCGCTGATGATGGCGGCGACGTCTTTCAAATGGGTCGGTAACTCCCGAATTCCAGAGATCTTTGACAGCCTGAGAAGCTTTGGTAAGTATCCGCAGAGTATCTTCCCAAAGACGGTGCTAGTGATTACTTCCAGCATCATTCCCGTGGCAATGATCGGGTTCTTCCCGGCAGCAGCGCTGATGGGCAGGGGAAGTTATCTGATGTTTGCAGCAATCATTCCCTGCATTGTATTCCTGCTGCTTGGAATTATACTATACCGCTCGATGGTACGCTTGTATCAGGGCGTTGGAGGATGAGATGGGAACAATAATAAAAGTAGAGCATTTAATCAAACAATATGATACCTATAAAAGGGGCAGCGGCTTGAAAGAAAGTGTTAAGTCCTTCTTCCATCGTGAAAAGGTCCCTGTAATGGCGGTAAATGATATCTCCTTTACGGTGGAGGAGGGGGATATCATCGGAATTCTGGGACCGAACGGAGCAGGTAAATCAACTACAATCAAAATGCTGACCGGTACCCTGTATCCGACCAGCGGTACTATTGATGTCATGGGCTATAACCCGACGAAAAACAGGAAAGCCTATGTACAACAGATCGGAGCGGTGTTCGGTCAGAAATCCCAGTTAATCTGGGACATCCCTCCGATTGATGGCTTCCGGATGAACAAGGCGATCTATGGAGTAACGGATCAGGATTATCAGGAACGGATCGACGTGATGTCAAAGCTTTTCGGAGTGGAGGACTATATCACGCGTCCTACCAGAGTTCTTTCCCTTGGAGAGAGAATGAAATGTGAGTTCATCATGGCCATGCTTCACCAGCCCAAGGTGGTTTTCTTAGATGAGCCCACCATCGGACTGGATGTGATCGCAAAGCAAAGAATCCGGGAATTCATCCGGGAAATGAACAAACGGGGTACCACCTTTATCCTGACCACCCATGACCTGGAGGATGTGGAGCAGCTGGCGAAGAATGTAGTTATCATCAATCACGGTGAGAAGGTTTTTGATGACTCCATCGATAGCTTAAGAAAGGTACTCGGAGCGAAGAAGATTGTTCAGCTGGTGCTTCAAAAGCCCTGTGAGGACTTGGACATAGAGGGAGCAAGCATCGTAGAGAGGGAATCGGAGCTGAACATCACCGTAAGTGTGGATCTGGAGGTCGTCTCAATTACCGATTTCATGGCAAAGCTATCGAAGAAATGCGACTTTTACGACATTTCCATCAAGGAAATGCCGATGGAAACGATTATTACACATATCTATCAGAGAAAGAAGGAAAGCCTGTAGAGAAGGAGTTATCTTGCGAGCTGAGGTAACAAGGCCTGTTTATACCATACCTTGTTACCTACTCAAACTGTGCATAAAGCACAGTCTATCTAGTCACGATTATTTCAACTTTAACTTGAAGGTTTTTATCTCGTAAGGCTTAATATCAAAAGCAAAATGATTTCCCTGAGAATTAATCTCTTCGATTTCATTTTCCATAAGATCACATTCCGCTACCCGCTGTAATTCATGGAAGAATTGACAGTTAACTTTCGTTCTCATGTTGTAGCATTCATACAATCTTATAATAATAGCTTCACTGTCTTCTGCCTTTTTTACAACTTCTATGATGACATTTTCCTGATCTACGTTAACCAGGGACAGCTCCGCAGGTAATTCGCCCTCATGTGCATCTTCCAGTTTTGTATACATCGGGCAGTTCAGGCTATAAGCCATTGTCGGAACCTGACTTTCCTTCCAGCCTCCTGCATGAGGATATAAGGAGTAGGTAAACTGATGAATTTCCCTGTCAGCATCGACATTCGGACTGGTTGCTGACTTTAACAGCGTAAGTCTCATAATCGAATCCTTAATGTCATGCCCATACTTGCAGTCATTTAACAGGCTGACACCATAACCGCCTTCGGAAAGATCGGCCCATTTGTGAGCACAGACCTCGAATCTGGCGTAATCCCAGCTGGTATTCCAGTGAGTCGGCCTCTCAACATTACCATATTGGATCTCGTAGGTTGCCTTATCAGCATTGATATCAACAGGAAAGGCTGCTTTAAGAAGGATATGTTTTTCCTTCCAGTCGATGACATTCGCAAAATCAATTCTTGGAATATCCTGATACAGATACATCACCTGATCAATCGTAGAGTCAAGGAAACGTCTCTTAATCTTAAGGGCAGCTCTTACCGGCCCCTGTTCTATAACCTCGATGCTTTCAACATCATCAACCTCCCACATTTTCTACTGATAATAGATATTAATATCCCAGGCATCATAATTATGCGGTTTGTCCTCAAAAGCCTGCAGGACATTCGCTCTTTCTTTTGCCTTTAAGACTTCCCGGTTGTATTTCTTATTTCTTGCGATGGAAGTATAGGTTCCTCTGTGATATTCCAGGTAAAGCTCACCTACCCATTTCGGCAGCTTTTTATTACCGGAGACCTTAGCATCCAGCCGTTGAAAGAAATCCAGAGCTTTTCCCATCCTTACCTTAGGGCTTCCCGGAATGCCTTTATCAAGACGAGCAGCATTTTCCAGCATTTCCTTAGTAGGGCCGAATTTGCCATAGAACTCATCATCAAGATATCTGGCAGCTTCCTCTATCGTCCGGTAAAAGCTTTCACTATAAGCCTTTCTTAGGTCAATCATATTGACAGCCATTGTCAGATAATTTAAGATATCCGATCTTCTTTTGTCTTCCTGATGCAGCTGTTCAGCAATCTCCAGCGGCACTTTGATGTGATAATAGAGCTTTTCAATTGACTTTTCCAGAACACTGATACAGGTAAGAAGTTCAGAGTGACCCTCATTCATGCCGGAATAAGTATATAAATCGATGTTATAAGTCTGACCTGCCTCGGCCTTCTCGGTTAAGACGATTTCCCGGTGGTTGACATCCAAGCCCTGAATGATCCGACCGTTTATGTATACGAGAAATTGTGGATTGATGGCATCCCAATCCCCTCATAAGATAATTCTGATGCTCCTTATACCACTTATTATATATCAATTGAAAATGATAAAAACTAAAATATCAGACTATCTTTTAAGAAAATCGGACATTCGACCGGAATTGCCCGGGGGCCATCCCTTCTCCCCGCTTAAAGAACTGGCTAAAATAATACTCACTGGAAAAGCCCATCTTCTCTGAGATTTCCTTCACGCTGAAATCGGTATCCTTTAGAAGAGCTTTGGCTTTCTGCAGCTTCCTTTCGTTAATATAATTCTTGGCAGCTTTCCCGGTCTGCTCTTTGACGATACGATATACCTGCTTCTCGCTCAGATGCATATAGTCCGCTAAACTTAAAATCGTAATCTGGAACCTTATATTATTAGAGTGAACGGCGTTGCTCCGGGCTTCACTTATACTATATCGCAAAGGTAGTACTTGCTCCGGTTATCCGATATGTCAGAGAAACTATAATTACTGATGGCGGTTTTAAGATAGCCAAATAATACAGAAGGTAATGAAGAGAGGTGATTATATGATTAACCAAGGAAGCGATAATCTGAGAGAGCTGCTGAGAATACTTGTAAGAAATCTAGGTATTCTTGAAAAAAGTGATGCCTCATGCTGCGGTGTAACAATTGCACAATGTCATGCTATAGTTGAAATAGGAAGAACCCAGAAAATTTCATTGATAGATCTTGCTGATTTACTTGGATTAGATAAAAGTACCATGAGCAGAACGATCAATAATCTAGTAGACGCAGATTTGGTGAAAAGGGAAATTGACTCCGAAAATAGGCGATATATATCAATACAGCTAACGGATAAAGGAACAGAGGCATTTAAAAGCATTGAAGACAGCATGCATGATTATTATTTTGACGTCTTTAGTTCCATTCCAGAAAGCAAGAGAAATCAAGTATTAGAGAGTCTAGAGATATTAGTAAAATCTATTAAAGATAATAAATAATATAGATAATTTATAGATTTAAAAATTAGTTATAGGTGCATACGAAATCGTACAAATAGAAAGGAGAAACTATGAATTATGTAATAGATCATATGAAAGAAACAGATTGGCCACAAGAAGCAGATATTTACTTAGAAGGAATTAAACAAAAATAGCTACGTTTCAAAAAGATGTTCCTACATGGGAGGAGTGGAACCAGGGTCATAACACTGCCTGTCGTTATGTGGCTCGTTCAGGGGAGAAAATATTAGGCTGGGTAGCATTATCTCCGGTTTCAAGTCGTTGCGTATATGCTGGTGTAGCTGAAGTCAGTATCTATATTGGTGATGAGTACAAGGGTATGGGCGTAGGAACAGCCCTTTTAAATAATTTGATAAAGCAATCCGAAGAGGAAGGTTATTGGACCTTACAGTCCGGAATTATTAAAGAGAATCTACCCAGCAGGATGTTACATAAAAAATGCGGTTTTAGAGAGATCGGATATAGGGAACGTGTTGGTAAAATGGATAACGGAAAATGGCATGATGTTATTCTAGTGGAACATAGAAGTAAACTTGTTGGTAATTAATCAAAGAGGAGGGGAATAGTATGTTAATAATGGCTTTTTAATTCTTACTCTAGTAATTGGAGTTGCATTAGCTGGGAGTGAGAAAAATTCAAACTATGATGATTTCTGTAATTTAGAATGCTGGAGCAGAAGAAAACCTTGTTGCAGGACATCATAATCTATTTGTTGGGGAATCCATCAGTATTTTGACAAATTCGCTAAGTCTGATAAGGAAAATTTTTGAACGATTTCATAGCCATTTCCCTGTCCTAGAGGTCTAATAATGACTGTTTCCATGTCTGAAAGTTGACCTAAACCAACCCCTTCCGGAAAACTATGGGCAATAATAGCACGATTACTGCCTGGAGGAGGCTTGATTTCTAACTTGGATGGAAGATAACTTAATATATTTTTTTGTTCTTCGCTAGAGAGGTTTCCACTAAGCCTGTAAACGTCATACCAGTATGGAGCTACTTGGATGCCTGCATTACCGAAAGCCAGCTGTGCTGTTTCTATAGCCCTGCACAAAGGACTGGTCTGGACAGGATAACTTATTGGAATCTGATAATAATCGAGCATTTGTCCATAATAAACAGCTTGTCTTCTTCCCATTACAGATAGATTTCTTTGAGTGGAGCAATCTTGTAAACTAAGATTAGGTTGATCGTTTCCAACCGTAGCCTCACCGTGTTTAGTATATAGTATATATCCTCCTTCTTTTAATGAATTAATTAACGGGATATTCACTATGACACTTCCTTCTTACCATATAATTTTGTTATTAGTGTATGATAATAATATCTAAATTGTTATTCCATATTAATGGGAAGCCGTATTAGTTATCCAAAGTAGAGCTTCATTGAATTGTTGGGAGGTGGAACTATCAATGAGTACAGCTTTTGAAATTATCTGGGATGAATTCAGCATACCCTTAAGAAGTTATATTAAACGAAGGGTAAGTAAGGAACAGGATGCAGAGGATATTATACAGACGGTTTTTCTAAAGCTCTTAGCCAATCTGAAAGACCTTAAGGATACAAACAAATTGCGTGCATGGGTATATACAATTACAAGGAATACGATTCATGACTATTATAAGTCCCAGAGGCAGGTTTTAAATATTGATGACTATTCAGAGGAAATTCAGATAGAAGATGATATTGATGGAACAGTAGATGATGAAATAGCTCAATGTTTAAAAATCATGGTTCAAAACCTGCCTGAAAAATATAAGGAAGCAGTTCTCTTAACTGAGTTCCAAAATTTAACCCAGAGTGAGCTGGCATTACAATTAGGGTTATCATTACCTGGAGCCAAATCCAGGGTACAAAGAGCCAGAAAATATCTAAAGGATATGCTGTTAAGCTGCTGCGATTTCGAGATGGACCATAGAGGAAATATAATTGATTATAAGAGAAAAAGTGAAGTCTATAACTCTTGTTGTAAATAAGGATGCTAATTTGCATCCTTTTTTCTTTTTGTCAGTCTTAATTAATATAACTTAAATGATTAATAGGAGGTTTTAAGTATGAGTAATAAAACAGAAGAGATCAGGGAATCAATAAGAAAAAATTATGCAGGTGTTGCTTTACAAAGTACCGGAAGCGGATGCTGTGGCAGTGGTTGCTGCTGTAGTGGTAGTAATGTAAACATAGAAAAATCATCTTTGAATATCGGCTATAGTGAGGAGGACATATCAAATGCGCCTAGTGAATCAAACATGGGTTTAGGATGTGGTAATCCTGTTGCCATAGCATCATTAAGGCAAGGGGAAACAGTCCTCGACTTAGGAAGCGGTGGAGGCTTTGACTGCTTCATTGCGAGTAAACAGGTAGGTGAAACGGGTTATGTAATCGGAGTGGACATGACACCGGAAATGATTAAGCTGGCGCGTAATAATGCGGATAATGGTGGATATGGCAATGTGGAGTTCAGATTAGGGGAAATAGAACATTTACCCGTTGCTGACTCTTCCGTTGATGTAATCATATCTAATTGTGTAATTAATTTATCGCTAGACAAAGAACAGGTATATCAAGAAGCTTATCGTGTATTAAAGTCAGGCGGAAGGCTTAAGGTCTCTGATATAGCAGCTAAAGCCCCGCTCCCGGATGACATACGCCATGATCTGATATCAATATCTGCCTGCATTGGTGGAGCAGCTTATATTGATGATATTAAAGATATGATGTTGAATGCAGGATTTCATGAAGTGAAATTAACCGAGAAAGTTTATGATAAAACGATAATTGACTCCTGGCTTCCAGGGAAGAATATCGACAATTATGTTGGTTCCTTTGATATTGAGGCAATAAAGTGAGTTTCAATAATGATTAATGCAAATAATAAAGGATAGGTAGCCGGTAACGATAGTTTTTACTGGCTATCTTCTTTTGCGTCTAAAACTATAGGTCAGAACTACATATGGATGAAAATTTGTAAAAGGGCTGTAAAAGGTCTTCTAAACATATTGACATTTATCTATATAATTGTATAATTACATATAGATATACATCGATATAACAATTAATTGTTGAACATATGGAGGTTTTCCAATGAAAACTCAATATAATTTAGTGCTGATTTTTAAAGCATTCGCGGATGAGACCAGACTAAAAATTATAGAGATGCTTTCCTGTGGTGAAATGTGCGCCTGTGATATTCTGGAGTACTTTCAGATAACCCAGCCAACATTATCGTATCATATGAAAATTCTAACTGACTGTGGAATTGTAGCCAGCAGAAAAGAAGGCGCCTGGGTAATCTATAACAATAATACGGATTTGATGAAGGAGGTTAAGGAATTATGGAATAAAATTTCAGAACCTTCAGACAACTGTATCTGTAAAGAATATAAGGAGGTACGAAAATGCGTATCGTGATAATCGGAGCTGTTGCAGCAGGTACATCAGCAGCCGCAAAGGCCAGAAGAAATAATGAAGAAGCGGAAATAGTTATTTACGAAAAAGATAGTATGATATCATACTCCGGATGCGGAATGCCATATTACATCGGAGGAGATGTTGAAAGTGCTGATGAATTGACACCACGTGATCCTGCTTTCTTTAAAAGCAAATACAATGTAGATATCTATACCCAGCATGAAGTACTCAGTTTAAACCCAGATATAAAAAGCCTGGAAGTTAATAACCTTATTACTGGAGAGGTGTTTACAGACACTTTTGATAAGCTGGTTATTGCTACAGGAGCAAGTGCAGTAGTTCCTCCAATTAAGGGAACGGATCAGACACATATATTCACCCTTCGCAATATCAGTGATATGAAGAATATAAAGGAATATATCGATAAAGTCCATCCTAAGAAGGCTATTATTGCCGGATCTGGATTTATTGGACTTGAGTTATGCGAGAACTTACAAAAACTTGGCATCGAGATTACTTTAATAGAGAAGCAGCAGCAAGTATCTCCTGGATTGGATCCTGATATGGCTGTTTATGTTAAGGAACATTTGATTAAGAATGGCATAAAAGTAATGACGGAATCATCCATAGAAGAAATAGCTGATAAAAATGTTATATTAGCTGGTGGAAAGACAGAAGAAGCAGAACTTATTATTCTGTCAGTAGGAGTCCGTCCCAATGTGAAACTGGCAAAAGAAGCTGGGATTGAGACAGGAATAACAGGAGCAATCAGGGTTGATAAAAAACTAAGAACTAACAAAGAGGATATTTACGCCTGCGGCGACTGTATAGAACAGTTTTCGATTGTTACAGGAAGGCCGGTTTACCGACCTCTGGGCTCTACCGCTAATAAAACAGGAAGGATAGCTGGTGACAATATTACCGGAGGGGATCTTGAATTTAGGGGCGTGCTTGGAACCGGCATTTTCAGGATGTTTGACATGGCAGTAGCACAGACGGGATTATCAGAGAAAGAAGCTGTGGATCTGGGTTATGAGGTAGCTGTCTGCCATAATATTAAACCGGATAAGCCGGAATACATGGGCGGCAAGGAAATGGTTATTAAGGGTGTAGCAGATAAAACAACAGGAAAGCTTTTAGGAGTTCAGATAGTTGGATATGAAGGTGTGGACAAACGAATCGACGTCTTTGTAGCAGCAATCACGTTTGGAGCTAAGGTTGAAGACTTATTCCATCTGGATTTAGCTTATGCACCACCTTTTTCTACAACAAAAGACCCTGTTATGTACACCGGAATGATACTTGATAATGCAATTCATAGCGGTAGACCATTAATAACTGCCAATCAATTGATTGAGTTGAGTAAGTCAGGTAAAAAGTATGAAGTGATAGATGCCAGAGTTACAGCCCAATATGAAAAGGCTCATGTTGATACGGCAGTGAATATACCTCATTCAAAGATTAGAAATGCTTCAAAAGACATCGATAAAGATGCCGTTGTTATAACCTACTGTAATAAGGGTGTTACCGGAAATGCAGCTCAGAATATTCTGATCAATCAAGGTTTTAAGCAAGTATATAACCTGTCCGGAGGGTTTACGCAGTATAATATACAGAAAAATGGTTAAAAACATGCTCCACCTGTAATACTTCTGCATAATATGCATATATAAGCATATATGGATACAGGGAAAGGAGTTGTGTAAGGTGGTAGATATATTTAAGGCACTATCAGAAGAGAGCAGGCTGCGGATATTATCCATGCTTTTAGATAGTGAAATGTGCGTTTGCAGTATTGAAGCCTGTCTTAACATGACGCAGTCGAATGCATCCAGACATCTTAATGTACTGAGGCAGAGCGGCATACTTATCGGTTATAAAAAGGCTCAGTGGACCTATTATCAGATCAATGAAAAATTTATCGAGGAACATAAAGACCTTTATGATTATCTATGTGTTAAATTGAGAGAGCTTCCAACCTATCAGATAGATATAAAGAATAAAGAAATGTATCATGAGAAGAATATATGCGCCTGTAGCATAAATCCACATTAGTGTATGGATCTATATAGCATTAGAAAGTCGAGGATTGAGATATGAGTGAAAAGAAAAAAGCAAGGCTATCATTTTTAGACAGGTTTTTAACTCTCTGGATATTTGTAGCAATGGGAATTGGAGTATTAGGCGGCTATCTGTTTCCAGGCATAGCAAAATCTTTAGAAGAAATGAGCACCGGAACAATTTCCTGGCCGATCGCCGTGGGCTTAATAATCATGATGTACCCGCCACTGGCAAAGATAAAGTATGAAGAGATGGGTAAAGTAACAAAGAATAAGAAAGTACTTGTCCTTTCACTGATACAAAACTGGATTATTGGCCCGGTTTTAATGTTTGCCCTGGCAATTCTGTTATTACACGATATGCCCAAATATGCAGTCGGATTAATTATCATAGGATTAGCAAGATGCATCGCTATGGTTATCGTATGGAACTCCCTTGCTAAGGGAGATAATGAATATTGTGCTGCTTTAGTAGCCCTTAATTCAATATTCCAAATCTTATTATATTCCGTCTACATCTACTTATTTGTTACCGTTTTCCCGAAGTGGCTGGGGTTATCCTGGGGTGGTCAGGTTATCGATATCTCCATCTGGGATGTTGCTAAAAGTGTTTTGATCTATCTGGGAATACCGTTTGCTTTAGGCTTTCTGACTAGATTTATTCTTTTAAGGTTCAAATCAAAGGAATGGTATGAGAAAACTTTTTTACCTAAGATATCACCGCTCGCTTTAATTGCACTTCTTTATACCATTGTTGTTATGTTTGTATTAAAGGGACAGTTTATTGTTTCCCTGCCGATGCATGTAATTAGAATCGCAATTCCGCTTTTGTTATATTTTATTATTATGTTTTTTGTCAGCTTCTTTCTATCGTATAAACAGAAGCTATCCTATGAACAGACGGTTACCTTATCCTTTACAGCAGCCAGCAATAACTTTGAATTAGCAATCGCTGTTGCAGTAGCGGTATTCGGTATCTCTTCCGATCAGGCATTTGCAGCGGTTATCGGTCCATTAATCGAAGTACCGGTAATGATTATACTTGTTAATGTCGCTCTTTCTCTTAAGAATAAGTTATTTCAAAAGAATGTATCACAAATTGAAATCAGTAAGAATTAATGTTAACTCATAAAAAATAATTGGAGGTAGGATTATGAAGAAGTTAGAGATTTTTGAACCGGCAATGTGTTGCCCGACAGGATTATGCGGAGTAGGAGTTGATCCTGAATTATTAAGGATTTCAACCGTATTAGATACTTTGGAGAAGAAGGATATTAAGGTAGAGAGATACAATTTATCAAGTGCTCCACAGGCTTTCGTAACAAATAATACAGTAAACCAATTTATTAAGGACAAAGGTGTAGAGGGGTTGCCGGTAGCAGTACTTGACGGAGAAATAGTAATTACCGGAAGATACCCTAGCAACGATGAGTTCGGTGCTTTATTGGATTTATCACAAGATGTTTTAGGTGAAGCAAAGGTAGATGCAGAAGGTTCAGATGAATCTGACGGATGCTGTTGCTCAGGAGGCTGCTGCTGTTAATTGTTATAGGCTCTGCCATTGTCATCCATTAGCGGAGAGTGAGGTTCTTAGGTTGAATTACTCATATACAGATGCTTTATGTAATAAGAAAAGGGCTTCATGACACTAATATTTACACTATAGTTTAGATAGAAAGGAAAGTAAAAGTGGTTTTATTTCATACTGATAATATTCAACTGACAAAATATCTTTTTTATACCGGTAAGGGCGGGGTGGGGAAAACGTCTACAGCCTGTGCGACAGCTGTCAGCCTCGCTGACAGCGGAAAGCAGGTATTACTGATCAGTACCGATCCGGCTTCGAATCTCCAGGATGTTTTTCAGGAGGAACTGAATAACAAAGGAGTAAGGCTTAAGGAAGTTCCCGGGCTGATGGTAATTAATCTGGATCCTATCCTCGCCGCCGCAGAATATCGGGAAAGTGTAATCACACCTTACCGTGGGTTACTGCCGGAATCTGCAATTATTAACATGGAAGAGCAGATGTCAGGCTCCTGTACGGTTGAAATAGCTGCCTTTAGCGAGTTTTCGAAGTTTATTACGGATAAGTCGTTGCAGGAAGAGTATGATCACATCATATTTGATACAGCCCCAACGGGCCACACCTTAAGGATGCTGCAGCTCCCGTCCGCCTGGAGTAACTTTATCAGTGAGAATACCCATGGTGCTTCCTGTTTAGGTCAGTTATCCGGATTAGAAGATAAGAAAGAAGTATATAAAAATGCTGTTAAAACTCTTTCCGATAGGTCGCTTACAACACTTATTCTGGTTTCGCGTCCGGAAGAAACACCATTAAAAGAAGCAGAAAGAGCGTCAAAGGAGCTAAATGAACTGGGCGTAAGAACTCAGCTTCTGGTGCTGAATGGGGTAATTAGCGATTATGATGATGACGTTTCCAGGAGTTTCTTTGAGAAGCAGCAAAAAGCGTTATCTGATATGCCGGAGGATCTAAAATCCATCCATTCCTTTATGATTCCGTTACGAGCCTATAACATAACCGGAGTAGATAATGTCAGATCATTTCTAAAGAGTGATAAATACGAAGGTAGAAATGATATTATTCATGCATCGGTGATCCCAAATCTAAAGGACGTTATAGATGATTTATCCCAATCAGGGAAAAGAGTAATCTTTACGATGGGAAAAGGCGGTGTAGGGAAAACATCCATAGCTGCTGCGATTGCTTATGGTTTAAATATAAAAGGTGAAAAAGTTCATCTGACCACAACAGATCCTGCAGCCCACCTTAAATTTGTCATAGATGAGAGAAATGGCATTACCATGAGCCATATTGATGAGAAGGAAGAGCTCAAAAAGTATCAGGAAGAGATTCTATCTGAGGCAAGAAAAACAATGTCGGCAAATGATATAGCTTATGTAGAGGAGGATCTTCGTTCTCCCTGTACCCAGGAAATAGCGGTATTTCGCGCATTTGCAGAGGTTGTAGATAAAGCAAAGGATCAAATCGTAGTGATAGATACAGCACCCACGGGTCACACACTTCTTCTCTTAGATTCAACCCAGAGCTATCATAGGGAGATACAAAGGTCACAGGGTAATATTCCTGATGCAGTAAGGAAGCTTTTACCAAGGCTTAGAGATCCGGGAGAAACTGAAGTTATTATAGTAGCACTGGCCGAGGCTACACCGGTTTATGAAGCAATGAGACTTGAGGAAGACTTAAAAAGAGCCGGAATAGCCACAAAATGGTGGGTTATTAATGCTTCTTTTTATCAGAAGGGTACGACGAATGCATTATTGTCGGCGAAGGCTGATAATGAAATAGAATGGATTAATAAAGTTATAGATCATTCAGGAGGTAATTTTGCAGTAATACCTTGGATCTCTGATGAAATTAATGCTGAGAAATTACTAAACGTTAATTGAATATAATTTGAACCAAGTAAAAAGCTACACCTAATGTTATCATAATAGATTAGGTGTAGTTTTATTTATTTATTATTGTAAAGTACACTTGACATCAAATGTAAAGTATACTATACTAAACATGTAAAGCAAACTATACATTAAGGAGTGGGTGATGAATTGCAGACACGAATACAGGAACATAGAAAGGCAAAGAACGTTACGCAGAACGAGCTTGCCGATGCAGTGAATGTTACGAGACAGACGATTATATCCCTAGAAAATGGACGGTATAACGCCTCATTGATACTGGCTCATAAGATAGCCCAGTTTTTTGGTGTTTCCATTGAAGAAATATTTATATTTGATAAGGAGGAAGAAAATATATGATAGGTTTATTTTGCGAAAGTAAGGCGAGTAATAATGAAGAATACAAGAAGGTTATAAAGTCGAGAATGAATGTTATGCTGCTTATCTTTGCCATAGGATGTGTGACCCTGGCAGTTGCATTGCTGGCAGAGTTCTTATGGACGGTTAACATTAAGGAGCAGATGCTGGGTGTATATACAGGCCTCGGAACAGGCCTCATCGTTGGCGGAGCGATTCTCTGGGTTAGAAATCTTCGCATTTTAAAGGATGAAGAGAAGCTAAAACAAAACAGACTTAACTGCACCGATGAGAGAATTCTCGAGATCAGTAATAAGGCCTACCGTGTTGCCACATTTGTCTTACTAATTTCTCTCTATGCAGTAGGACTGATTGGCGGGCTCTTCTATCCGGCATTGGTAAAGGTATTATTGTTCCTGGTCTGCGCATTTCTGCTGGCCTATATGATTGCTTACAGGATATATGAGAAGCAGATGTGATAATAGGTATGATTAAAATAATTTGTATTTCCCTCCTAGATAGGATACAATAGTGCCATTGAATACAGTAGATACGAGGAGGTACCACATGAAAAGAATCGGAATCATCGGAGCGATGGATGAAGAAGTTAATATCATAAAGAGTCAGATGCAGGAGGTAACCATAAAAACAGTAGCTTCCATGGAGTTCTGCGATGGAAAGCTTCAGGGCAAGGAAGTTGTCGTTGTACGCTGTGGAATTGGTAAGGTGAATGCAGCGGTGTGTACGCAGATCCTGGCTGACCTTTATCAGGTAGACGCCGTGATTAATACGGGAGTTGCAGGTTCCCTTCGTAATGAGATTGATATCGCCGATATCGTTCTGTCCACGGATACCCAGCAGCACGACGTGGATGCGACGGGCTTCGGCTATGGACTCGGAGTTATTCCTCGAATGGATAATTCTATTTTCCAGGCAGATCAGAAGCTGATTGACCTTGCCAGGGAAGTATGTGCCGAGGTTATTCCTGAGGTGGGGGTTCATACCGGAAGAATTGTTAGCGGTGACCAGTTTATCTCGGACAGCGGCAAGAAAGCCTGGCTGGTAGAGAATTTTAACGGCTATTGTACGGAGATGGAAGGTGCGGCAATCGCACAGGCGGCATACTTAAATCGGCTGCCATTTCTGATTATCCGTGCAATTTCGGATAAAGCGGACCACAGTGCCGAGATGGCATATTCGGAGTTCGAGGAACTGGCGATAGGCCATACCGTAAAGCTTATTAATGGATTGGTAGCAAGATTATAAACAAGATGGATTGATAGCGAGATTATAAACAAGATGAATTGATAGCGAGATTATAAACAAGATGAATTGGCAAGCCAATTCACTTGTCATGAATAATGATAAAAGCCTTTTGACACAGCATATCAGTTGCTGATGCAAGAGGCTTTTTTATTTCATAAAAATTGCGCCCTATGAAATTAAAAATGCTCCGAATGGATGAAATAACATGACAATTCATCCTTCAGCATAGCTGAGAATAGAATTTATAATACTGAGAAAGTAACGGGTTTCCTTTCAATTATTTAATTTTTTCGTGCAAATAGTACAAAACTTTCTGTCATTCTTACCTTGCGGCCAGATAGTTAAATAAAGTATAATAATGGAAGGGTTTACTATTAAACGAAGGAGTGGGAAATTGTATGGAAAATCAAAATAAAGTTGCTGAAATAGTACATAACATGGAGCAGATCATCGTAGGAAAGCGCGAAGCCATCGAGCATGCTGTCATTACCTTACTCGCCGGAGGACATTTACTATTAGAGGATGTACCCGGTGTAGGAAAGACAACACTGGCAAAGACTTTGGCGCAGACGATCAACTGCGGCTTTACACGAATTCAGTTTACACCGGATACTCTGCCCAGTGATGTAACGGGCTTATCCATATATAATATGAAAACCGGAACCTTTGAATATTCCAAGGGTGCGATCATGAATAATATTATTCTGGCGGATGAGATTAATCGTACTTCCCCGAAGACTCAGGCAAGCTTACTGGAGGCTATGGAGGAGAAGCAGGTGACAGTAGACGGAATATCCTACCCGCTTGCCAGACCATTTATGGTTATTGCGACGCAGAACCCGGTGGATTATCTGGGTACCTACAATCTTCCCGAGGCTCAGCTGGACCGTTTTATGATGAAGATCTCCATCGGTTATCCTCAGGCTGGGGATGAGAAAGTGATGGCTGACCGCTTCCTAAGTAATCAGCTGGCTCAGAAGCTGGAACCGGTGGTGGATGGAGAAGAAATTCTTCAGATGCAGAAGGAAGTAGAAGGAATTAAAGTAAACCAGGATCTGGTTTTATACATAACAAAGATTATCCAGGAGACAAGAAAAGACAGTAACATTGCCCTTGGTGCCAGCCCCAGAGCAACCCTGGCACTAATTCGTGCAGCTCAGGCACAAGCCTATCTAAGCGGCAGGAATTACTGTATACCGGATGATATTCTGAAGCTGATTCACCCGGTAATTTCTCACAGAATTATTCTGTCACCGGAGGCAAGACTGTCCCAGACAAAGGTGGAGAAGGTTCTTAAAACGATTCTGGCTAAAATTCCAGTTCCCGTCTTATCTTAGATGAAGTTTGAAGTAATACAGCATTACAAAATGAACCTGAAACAGGATTCGTTTTTAGCTAGATAATTTCAAACCTTATCTAAAGTTTTAAGCCCCCGCAAGGCGGCGGAAGGGAGCTGTGAATGAAACTAAATCGTTTGATCTGTGCTGCAACGATTGCAGGGAGCAGTATCTTTGCCTCTTATTACGGAGGCAATATTTCTTATGCTCTTTTTTATCTATCTATCCTGATACCGATCATAGCCTTTCTTTATACCGTCTATGTTTATTTTCGATTTAAGCTTTATCAGTCCATGGGCAGCTATCTGGTAATGAAGGGGGAGTGGAATGATTATTCCTTTATTATTGCCAATGAAGATGTGATTACGTTTCGTAATATTAAAGTTAATTTCCTCAGTGATAAATCTACGATAGAATCAACCAACCAAGTGACCGAATACAGCCTGCTTCCCAGCGAAAGCGAGAAGCTGGAGACAAGAATTAAGTGCAATTACCGCGGCGAATATTATGTCGGGGTTGATTCGATTGAGGTTACGGATTTCCTTTACCTCTTTACGATTACCTACCCTATGAACTCAAAGCTGAAAGCCTATGTTCTGCCGAGAGTTGTTCCGATTGAGCAGCTTGGTATCGCCCCTCCCCAGAATGATGTTAAGAATCCAATGCGTTTCAGTAATAATGCAGAGGAAGAACTGGATACGGAGATCAGAAAATATTATCCGGGGGATAGTCGTAAGAGAATCCACTGGAAAGCGACAGCCAGGATGAATGAGCTTATTACAAGGAAATATCAGCATATTCCTAAGGCGCATATCGCCATATTCATGGATCTGACCAAGATCAAGGATGACGATCTGAAGGTAGTGATTGCAGAGGATAAGATCATCGAAAGCGTGCTGGCAATCTCTAATTTCTATGCCGGAAGAAGGACGCCATCCCAGATTATCTATGATATGGATGGGAAAAATGACATTTCCATCATCTCGAAGGATGACTTCAATGCCTTTTATAAGGCCTGCGTAAAAATCCGTTTTATCGGCATAATTCCTGTAGATAACCTGATCATGGAACGCTTGCTCCGGGGGGAAGAAGGGATGTTCTATGTAGTGGTAACCCATTTCCTGACGAAAGAGCTTTATTTGGCACTTCTCAAAGCATTATCCTATCAAAACAGTGTCAGTGTCCTTCTGATCAGTGATGATGTATCGGAGAATACCAAGGATCTTATCAGCAGTATGAAAATGTCCGGAATTGGTATCCATCAGATTATGTCTGAGGATGAGATAGCAGGTATACTTTCCAAAGAGATTGCATAACAAATTAGCAGCCAGGGAGGCTTCTTACATGTTCAAGGATAAGGAAAAACTGTATCAGGCATATCATGCTATGTTAAGTATGACCTTAACATGGGCGTTAGTGCTGGTGATAAATCAATATTTTCATTTGAAGGTATCGGGAATAGTGAGTCTTCTTTATTCCCTGGTTCCGGCATTGCTGATTTATCTGTTTGATATAAATAAGAAGAATTTGATCAGTTATCTGCTGCTCATTAGTATCCTGCCGATACTTGCCTTGATTTTCTGGTTTACAAAGACCAACCCTGAGGTCTGGCTGCAGAACCTGATTAACTGGTGTACATATTATGATGGTACCAAGGAGCTTTATGCAGCAAGATATGCGCATGTTGTCGTATTGGGAACAGCGCTGTTAGGAGCCATCGTTTTCTATCTGCTTACCAAAAATCAGCTGGCAAAGATTATTCTTGCAGCAGCATTAATGGTAAGCATGATAATTCTTAGTGTCAGCCAGATTGATATTAATAAAGCGGTAGTTGCCATCGGTATATTCTATATCATGACCATACTGGTGGAGCTTTACGGAATGTTATACAGCAGGAAAACCGGGAAACCGGATAAGAAAGAGGGAATTCTATATCTGGCCCCGATCTGTCTTATTCTTTCCATTCTTGCAATAGCACTTCCGTCGAAGCCGGAACCGATTGAGTGGAAGGCTGTTAAGTTTGTGTATAACAATGTTAAAGAACAGATTGAAATATGGCAAACGGATCTGAATTATTATTTTGGTAACAGTAGAAGCGAATTTTTCGTAAGCTTAACCGGATATAATGAAGAAACAGGAAAGCTGGTTAAGGGAGACAAGGTTATCAAGGATACGAAAATTGCCATGAAGATATCCGGTATGGATAAAGGCAAAACCGTATATCTGACGGGATCCGTCAATGACATTTATACCGGGTCCAGCTGGGAGAAGAGTAAGCAGGATTATCTGACGGAGGAAAAGGAGTATAACCTTGATTATGCGGAGCTCTTCCTGGCGCTGACCAGACAGGATCAAACAGTACTGGAAAATAACCGCTTTGTAGAACGCAGGTCAATCAGAGTATCTTATAATAATATTAAGACGAAGACCTTCTTCTATCCGCTAAAGATGAGCTGGTACGATATGCTCTCAGGCAATTCAAAGCTGAACACGGAAAGGCCCCAGATTAACTTTAAGAAAGCCCGCGGAAAGGGAACCTCCTATCAGCTAACCTTCTTTGAAATGAATTTGGCGGGGGACGCTTTCCAGCAGATGCTTCGGGATGCTGACACCTTCTCTTATGCTGATTATGCCGGGCAAACAATCGATCTGGCAGCAGCGGCTTATGTGCAAAATACTGCTTTATATAATGATAGAGTGGACGGTTTGTCAGATAGGAAGGATTACTACGATACATTAGGGAAACATGCGGATATGATAGAAGCACAATATACCAATCTTCCGGATAACCTGCCTGACAGAGTATATCAGCTGGCACAGGAAATAACCGCCGGATATCATACAAAATACGATAAGCTGAAGGCAATAGAACAATATCTGCTGACGAACTATACCTATACCCTCGAGCCTCAGAAGGTACCGGAGGGAGAGGATTTTACGGATTATTTCCTCTTTGAAAGTAAAAAGGGTTATTGTACCTATTATGCAACGGCGATGGCGGTGCTTGGAAGATGCATCGGAGTTCCAACCAGATATGTGGAAGGCTTCCTAGGCAAATTTGAGGTCAGGGATGAAGAATTTATGTATCTGGTAAAGAACAGTCAGGCTCATGCCTGGGCAGAGGCCTATATTGAAGGTGTAGGCTGGATACCTTTTGAGGCTACCACTCCGTTCTATGGGAACCGCTATACAACCTGGGCGGTTTGGCCAAAGTCGGGTAACGGAACAAATTCCGGTTCAGGCAGCTATTCACCTGATTTCTCACAGGGTACACCGCCCCAGGCGAATCAGAATACAGAGGAAGTGGTAGTTGTTACAGATAATAATTCGAAGGAAATACTAAGCGGAATTCTTATCTTCCTATCAGCAGCATTAATTTTACTCCTGGTATTGATTATCTATTATTGGATACTTAAGTACCGATATAAGAAGGCATTTGAGAAAGCGGATTACAACAAGAAGACCTATATGCTGTTCCTTAGAATCTTAAAGCAGCTAAGGAGAGAAGGCTTTGAGCTTGAATCGCAGGAGACCATCTTAATGCTGGCGGACAGAGTGAAGGACAGATTCCATTTTAACACAATCAGCTTCCCGGATGTTGCTGATATATTCATGAGGTATCGTTATGCAGAAGAGAAGATGACAAAGGAAGATTTAGAGCAGGTTAATATATATTGTACCGGCTTGTCCAAGAAAGAACGGGAAGAAGAGAGCAGGCTCAAGGTTTGGACCCAGGAATTTTTATTCCTGGCGAAGAAAGGCAATTACTGATTTCGTAAGTACCCGTAGCCGTTAAAGGATGATGGATAGTTAAGCATACTAATTCCTACTCCGATAGAGTAGTAAAATCAACACCGGTATAATAATATTCCAGAATATCCTTATAGGATTTGCCGTCTTCCGCCATAGCGTTAGCGCCATACTGGCTCAGGCCAACCCCGTGTCCGGCTCCATTGCAGATAATGCGGACACTCCCCTCATAATCTTCAATAGAAAAATGATTGGAAGGTAATCCAAGGACCTTGGCAAACTCCTCACCGGAGACGGTAAGACTGCCAAGGTCTATTTTTAATACATAATCAGAGCTATCCCGCTCGGTGATTTTGACTTTATCAAAGAAATTATCCTGCGTCAGCTCCAGATCAGGATAGTATTTGAGAAGCACTGATATCAGATCACTGATCTCATATTCCTGAATGTTAAGATAATTCGTGGAGGTTACATCCTGGTTACTTGGAACACTGACCAGATAAGGAACATCAACACCCCAGGCTTCCGATGCATTTCTGGTAAAGCCGGAGCAGGTGTCAAAGAAAACGGGCAGAATTAAGTTGTCCTCATAGACAAGAACCTCACCTTTTGTGGCATAAACCGCATTTTCTAACCTGGTAAAGTAGGTGCTGTAATCTTCCGAACCCCAGAACTGCTCTAAAGCGTCCAGTCCGATATAGGAAAGTCCCAGCTCGGAGGTGGTGAAAGTTTTCTGATCAGGATTTTCCTTGGTCAGCAGGGAAATATTATATAAGGCATAGGTACGGGCGATGACTGCCTGTGCCTTCAGGGCTTCCATATCATAACCGGCGGGCATATTGGCAGCGATTACGCCCAGCAGGTAATCATCGAAGGAAAGCTTATCCTTTGTTCCATTTACTTCATAATATATAGTAAAGTTCGTCGTATCCATAGTCTCAGTGGTTTTCTGTTTTGACATCAACAGCGTCAGAACAAATGGAAACAGCAGGACAACAATAATAACGATTAAGGCTTTCAGTAATATCTTTTTCATAAATCCTCCACGATTATGTAGTCATTATTACATTATATTAGATAGGACGGAGGATTATGAGCTTAATATGTCCTAGATTAGGGGCAAACCGGCAATTCCAGGACGCTATACTTTGACTTACTTTTCTTAGTAGATACCCGATATGGGGACCGAAAATTCTTCAAGGTGCTTCCTAAGGTAAATCAGGCAGCATAGTTTTGTATGAATTTAATGTAAGAAAGCCCTCGAGCAACTATATCGAGGGCTTGTTGAGTTACTATAAAATTAGTTCTTGGCTTGTGAAAAATTAATAATTAAAGCTTAAACTCGCTAACGATTTGATCCAAGTTCACTGAAATCTCTCTTTCATTTGCTACCATCTTCGTAATGAGATCAATCAATTCAGATACAACATCCATATTGGTGATGATGGTATTGGTATTCGTCGTTGTATTCTGAGTAACCTCTGTAATGTTCTGGATGGCATCTCCAACTTCCGTAACTACATGCTCCATATTATGAGTCATATTAGTGATCTTTGTAATTGTCTCATCTACGCTGTTGGCATCATCGCCGTATTGAACTGCCACTTCAACAAATTTCTGATAATCCGGAGTAACGGTGTTTTTAATGAAATGGAGTAATTGCTTTGACTGCTCCATCAGATTGTCGATGGCTTCCTGCACCTTTGTAACAGTCGCTTGAATTTCTGATACGGAGGAAGTCGTTCTGGATGCCAGTATTCCTATCTCACTTGCAACTACAGCAAAGCCTCTGCCTTGTTCTCCGGCTCTTGCTGCTTCGATGGAAGCATTTAACGCAAGCAGTGTTACCTGTTTTGCTATCTTGGAGATATCATCAGCCATAATACCGATGGACTTAACTATCTTAGCTTCTTCAATACTTTGGTTTAGATTATTTTCCTTCTCAATGGCAAGTGTAGTTGCTTTCTGATAGGCCTCTTCACTCTTCTTGCCGACTACTGATGCTCTTTCTTTGATGGAGGAAGCAAGCTCGTGGCTCTTGGAGGTTTCCTGCGCTAAGAAAATGATGGAAGCGGTTACCTCTTCCACAGAAGCATTCACTTCTTCCGTTGCGGCACTGGTGCTCATCATATTCTCGTTGATCGCTTTGATGGCATCCTCTACGGTTTCATAATTAGTAGCCAATTTGTTCGTGGAGTCATCCAATTGATTGCTGACCTCTGAGATTTCTTTCGAGTCACTGACAATGGTGGTTATGATGGCTTTATTCGCATTTAGCATCTGGTTTAGGGCTTGACCCATTTGTCCTAATTCGTCCTTCGACTTTATATCAAGCTCCGATATGGTGTAATTGCCTTCAGCCAGGTTCGCTGCGAATTTATGTACCTTTTTAATATTACCAGTCAGATACTTAACCTGTGTTATGATGGCAGCAACAGAGATTAATATCATGATAAAACCGATGCCAAGTAATTTCAATAATAAGGAATTTACTGGTCCGTCAACCTCTGCTTTCGGTATCTGAATCAATATTTTCCAATTAAAGCCGCTTACCGTATCATAATAAGCCAGATATTTTTTATGATTTAAGGTAAAGTTTCCGGTACCATTCTTACTCTTTAATATTTTATTTCCCAGGGCAACAAGGGATTTATTATCACCGTCTGTGATTTTCGCCTGCATCACCTTGCTTTGGTCTTCATTTGTAACGTAGACACCGGTATTTGTCAGCAGTAATGCCTTGCCTTCATCACCAATTTTTATATTATTGATCATATTGGTTATGGAGGAAATATCAATATCTACAGTAACGACTCCGATTAAGGTGCCATCTCTGTCATACATCGGAGCAGTACAGGTGGTCATGGTGACTTTTGAGGCTTGATCATAATACAGGTCAGAAAATACAGGATCCTTGGAACCTTTTGTAGCATTGGTATACCAGTCCTGCTTAGGATAATCGTATTCTGCGTTGCTGTAGTCATAGGTTGTGACAGATTTGCCATTGTCCTTGTATACATAGGGACCAACATACTCTTGATTCGCATCATATACATAGGGTTCAAACCAGATACCACTTCCGTAAGCAAGATCACTATCAAAAATGACCTTTCCGAGTACTTCTTCATACTGATCAAGAGGTGTATTCTTGTAGGTAGCCTGAACGTTTTTAGCAATCTGTGAAGCGAGCATGGAGATTTCTTTCTTCTGAGCTTCAATCATGTTAACCTCATTACTAAGCTCTGAATTCATGTTTAACTTAATCTGGTCCTGGATAATGCTCTTACTGTTTAGATAACTCACAAAAGACAGGATAAACATAGTCAGTATGCTGACCGACAGCAATATCGTAAGCATTTTGGTACTGATCTTTCTGAACATAATATCTCCTCCTTATTATGACGAATAATTCGTGTCGAAATATGTATATCTTATAGATATTATAGTATAAAGTTATAATATTTACAATATGAAGAAATATATGGAAGACAGCGATTATCTGTTAGGAACCCTTTTTTATAGCTAATTTTGTTCCATAATTTTAACTTTATCGCTAATTGAAACTATTTTTATAAAGAGGTACAATAGCTTAGCTGACTATTTTATCCAGCAAATTTACAACCAGTCATATAAGTGGAGAATATAGCTGGAGTATATGACTGGTTCATAAAAACTAATAATATAAAACAAAATAAGTAATTTGAGAATATACCAGGACATAATCAGAATTACATATTATAATAAGTATCAAGTGGCACTTGAAGCGGGGAAGGTATTTCGCATTTTATCGATAGAATATATCAGACTCTATGATGGAGTTATGGAATTATTGGAGGAACTAAAGAAGACGGGCAAAAGAGTTTATCTGTTATCCAATGCCCAGAGGATATTTACCGAACCGGAGATGAGAATGTTGCATATATACGATGCATTTAACGATATCCTGATGTCCTCCGACCAAGGGTGCAAAAAGCCTTCGCCGAACTTCTATCAAGCCCTGATAGAGAAGCATCATATCAATAAAAAGGAAAGAATTATGATCGGCAACGACCCGACAGCAGATATTAAGGGAGCCTATGATGTGGGTCTTGCTTCTTTGTATATTCATTCCAATCTGTCACCTGAGGTTGATGGTGAGCTGTTAAGTGATTACTCGGTTATGGATGGGGATGTAAGAAAGGTTAAGAAAATGATTTTAGGTAGAGAGTAATATAGAATATCAGGAAAACTGAGGTGATTGGATGAATCCATACAGTGGTATATTGGAACTGTCTAAAAAAGAAGGTACTCCGGCACAGGAAGCAATCAGGACAACATTTTTACAGCTGTATGCGAAAGAGGCTTTTACCGATATCAATGTCAAAAGCTTGTGCGAGCTAGCACCGGTGGCAAGAACAACCTTCTATTCCTACTACAGCAACACCGATGAGTTGCTTGTAGAAATTGAAGATGGATTGATTGTTGATATTCTGAAAAATAATGAAGCCGTAATGTACGGATCCCGGTTTGACGATCATAATCTTTATTTCTTTGAAAACGCCCTGCAGTATGTCAACGCAAACCATGCAATCCTATACGCTCTTCTTATTGTGCAGCCGGACATCAGGTTCATTGAGAAGTGGAAGACCGCAATCAAATATCATTTTTGGGAGCTTCTTTTCAGTGAGAAGGAGATAAAAAGCAGTAGGCTTATTCTTGAGATGATTGCTTCCATGGCTATCAGCGCATTTGCTTACTGGTTAAAAAATCCACAGGATATCAATGTGCCGGAGGTAAACAGAATCGTATCGTTGGCATTAAAATCCCTAAATTATTAAAAGAATGGCTGTCACCAGCGGTGGCAGCCATTTTTGTACACTCCGGCAAAATGTGTAGTGTGAAAGAGGCTTCCTGAAGCCTACAATGGAATTGAACGTGAGGAGTAGTTTATGAACAGGAGGATATGAATGATGGACAATATAAAAATACATGTGTTACATTGCGGCAAGGTATGTGTTGACCCTGCTCTGCCTTTTTCTAATGAAGCAACAAACCCGCTTTCATTCACAGGCATTGGCAGAAACCCTAAGAACAGGCTGTGGCTTCCTGTGTCAGCTTATCTGATTGAACATCCAAAGGGTTTGATATTGCTAGATACAGGATGGCACAAAGAAGTGAGCCCGGAAGGAAAATACGACATCAAAGGACAGCTCAAGGATATGGGCCTGCACCATTATCTGTTAAATCAAGGTGAACTGCCGCTGGGAGAAGCTGTAGATGAACAACTGAAGACGATGGGCATCAAGACATCGGACCTGGACTATGTTCTGCTCAGCCATTTGCATACCGACCATGCAAGCGGTGTGAAGCTTGTGAAAGATGCAAAAACAATACTCGTTAGTGAACCGGAGATGGAAGACGTCAAAAAGTACCCAATCCGCTATGCTTCAAGAATGTGGGAGGATGTACCGTTGACAACGTTCCGATTCGAGAATACAGGAATAGGTCCTGTTGGCAAGTCCTATGATTTGTTCGGCGACGGGTCGGTGGTACTTGTGAATGTCCCCGGGCATACGAATGGTTTGTCTGCCATATGGAATCTCCTTCCTGTTCAAAAATAACCCTGGTTGCATTTCCAACATGCCTATATTATATGATAAGAAGATGGTAGAAGCAATGTATCATTCCATATCCAAAGAGCGAAATACATGTAGTAAATTATAGATGTCTAAAATTAACTAGAATTATCATTGACAAATAAACCTCTAATCATTATACTCGACCATTATGTATGACTAACAATTGCTAATAGCTGATCCATGAAAAGCAACTTGGTTTTGGTCGACGATATAAAGAAAAGAGATGATTATTATGAAATTGAAAATAATAAACACCTACAGAGGGCTCCCCAGAAATATGTATATTATGTTCGGAGCGACTGTAATTAACAGGTTTGGCGACTTTGTCATGCCATTTCTTACGCTTTATCTTACCACCAAAATAGGTCTTTCCTTTGAATTAGCTGGACTTATCGTTACCATAGCATCCCTGATTGTGATTCCTTCCTCCTTTCTCGGAGGAAAATTCGCAGATGAGCTTGGAAGAAAAAGAACTTATCTTTTCGCGCAAAGCAGTGCGGCCGTTTTTTTACTGCCCTGTGCTTTTCTAAAAGATCCGGTTATCATTGTTACCTTCCTGTTAATATCAACATTTTTTCAAGGAGCGGTTAGACCTTCGTTAAATGCGATTATAACAGATATTCTTCCGCCTCATCAAAGACAGCTGGGCTTTTCACTTCAATATCTGGGTATCAATGTAGGGGTGGCTTTAGGTCCCATCATCGCAGGATTTCTGTTCAATAATCTTTTGCCAATGCTTTTTATCGGAGACGCATTGACCTCTTTCATAGCAATATATCTCATATGGAGAAATATTAAGGAAGTGAAAGCAGAAGATTTAAAAGATACTGTATATTCGGAAGCGGAACAAGAAGAAAAGGGTAATACACTTTCAGCGTTGCTGAAACGACCCCAGATCGCGGTTTTTCTTATCATATATATCATATATAGTTTCGTATATACACAGCATAGATTCGCATTGCCACTTACGACGGATGCTATTTTTGGCAGCAGCGGACCAAGCAAGTTCGGCTTCTTGATGAGTATTAATGCTATCACCGTTCTGTTCTGCACTGTGACAATCACATCCCTCACAAAACATTTTAAGCCCATCGTTAACATAGCGATGGCGGGTATTGTCTACGCAATTGGTTTTGGTATGCTAAGCTTCATCCACAGCTACTATCTGTTCATGCTTTCAACTGTAATCTGGACCTTAGGGGAAATCCTTGTAGTTACGAACTTCGGAGTGTATATGGCGAATAATAGTCCCAGCAACTTCCGGGCAAGATTTAACGCAGTAGGCAACCTGAGCTGGTCCATCGGTGCTGCTCTTGGCACTTCCGTGGCCGGAAAGCTTCTGCAGGAGTTTAATTTAAAATTCATCTGGCTGTTGACCTGTATACTTGCCATCGTTGGTATGACCGGAATGTATGGAATTTATTGGTATGGTAAGAAGAGAAGCACTGTGGTTAAGACGGAAGAAGTGTTAGAGAATGAAGTAATATGAAAAGAATTTTGAAAGAGCCAAAGGGTAGGTATGTTGGTTAGTATGATTATAAGTTAAATAATAGTTTATAGAATAGAAAGGCCATGCGAGAACGCATGGCCCAATTATTTATACTAATATTTATTTAAGATAATTATTCCTTAATGTTAAGCTTCTGAAAGTTATACGCGCTGGTTTCGGTAAAAATTCATTTTTTATTCAGTACATTAAGCCACTTACATCATACGAAACAATTCAAGTCCTGTGGATTCTATTGGCGTATATTTTATTAATGGCGTTACCTGATGGACTAGTGAATTGCCTTTGCAGAGCTTCTTAGCCCTTCTTTACTTTAATACCCTGCTTAACAGCATAATCATAAGCCGTGGAGCCGGAGGGAGCATAGATGGTAAGTTTACTGCAGCCTTTAAATGCGTCTTTACCAATGGTTGTTACCTTATTGGAAATGGTCAGCTTGGTCAGTTTGGTACAACCTTCAAAAGCACACGCCTGGATTTTTGTTACACTGCTGGGGATGGTGTAAGCACTGCCTGTCTTGCCTACAGGATATTGAACAAGAGTTTTCATATCTTTGCTGAACAGAACACCTTCTTTTACCACATAACTGGTATTACCTTTAGCAACTGTGATCTTCTGTAAACCGCTGCAGGAAGCGAAAGCTCCATCTGCAATAGAAGTAACACCCTTCGGAATAGTTATAGAGGTCAGCTTGGAACTAGCGAAAGCATATTTACCGATTTTAGTCACGGTAGAAGGAATGGTTACTTCCTTAATTTTTGAGTTCTCGAAAGCATTGGGGCTGATTTCTGTTACATCCTTGCCGTATGCTCTGGAAGGAAGCTTAACAGAGGTATCAGATCCGGTGTAGCCGGATATAGCAACATGATCTTTGGAAGCTTTAAAGGTAAAATCCTTCAGAGCTTCCTGCTCAGCTGCACCTTTCGCTAAACCGCTGACTGTAAATGTAATTTCACATTTCGTAAAAGGAAGATTTGATAGAAATAGATTAGAAGCTTCTTTATGCCATATATCCTGACACATAATCAGAGCACAGGTAGTACTATCCGGATTGAGCATTGCTTTATCGAAGGTATAGATGGTTTTGCCATCAATTTTTACGATGACATTAGTCACCTTAAGGCTATCAGATAAAGGAATATCAGTTGATACGAATAACTGGGACATGTTCGTCTCACCAGCGAAGTCCGGATTGTCAAGAGTTACGGTATAGGTTCCATCTCCTGTAATATTAGCGTCTGTAAAGGTTCCGTCATAGTGGGTCACTACTTTTTTACTGTCAACAGAGCTAAGTCCCTTAAAGGCATCTGTTCCTAAACCGTAGGTTTCGTCGTCAAATTTATTACGGAAAACCCAGAGATTCGTATTCGTCTGGATGCCCATATAGGCATGATAGTCGGTAGCTGCTTTTGTAGTAGTAGTGGGAGTAAAGCCAAGGAACATGGCAAATGCAACAACGACTGCCAGGAATGTAAGCATAATTTTTTTCATAATCATAAGTCCTTTCCATTAATTTTATATATTTTGGTAACTTACTAAACAATATAACACTTTAGGCAGAAAATGGCAAGGGATGCGCTGTATTCTTATGAAATGCGTTGAATTAAGCTGCTTTAAAGTACAGTGATTAGCTCGGCTGTTGCAAATGTAATGTACTGTTAAAAAGACAAAGAATGCGAGTAAAATAACGCAAATTCAATAGCACAAAATATCAAACCGAATAGTGTTAACATTAGTAAATAGAGGTCTATGTCACCTGTCCGGTTCCATAGACCTCATTCATTTTGCATGAAAGTATTAATAGAGAATTATCATTTATCAGGTAAATTAAAATAGATATGACTACCAGCCAGTAAAGTATCTACTTCTTAATACAGTGAAAGGTGGCAATAGAACCTGAATTATTATGCTCAAGTATTTCTTCCATATCACGAATATGTTTATTCGATAGATGCTATTAAAGCTCCATTTTTACATCTTGTCTTGTTGCTTCATCCGCCGCTAAGAACTCTTTCTGAGTCATATTAATATTGCTAGCAACAATACTGCTGGGGAAAGAAACTATTTTTTGATTCAATCTGGAAATGTTGCCGTTATATAAGCGCCTTGCAGCCTGTAGATGTTCCTCCACATCCATTACGGAGATCTGCATCTGCTTAAAGTTTTCGCTCGATCTCAATTGCGGATAATTCTCAGCCACTGCATTAATAAATCGGTTTGCTTGATCCAACGCATCGATCGCTTGATTACGTTCGTTCATGCTCATACCGGAACGAAGACGGATAGTCTCTATCATGACTTCCTTCTCATATTTTGCGTAGCTCCTGCTGATATCAAACATTTTCAACATTACATCATGGCGTTTTATCAATGCCACATCGACGTCAGACAGTGCTTCCTCCACTTTAATTTCTGTACGTCTGAGATCATTCATGGTAGCAATATACCAAAGAGAAATAATCAATACGAAAAAAATACCTGCGATGATCATAATCAGTAATACATTCATGTTCTATCCTCCTTTAATTTTCATAGATATTAGGCATTTGTGAAATGCCTTCAACCCATTGATTTTACTGGGTTTTTGTTACTCGTTTTATATAAATTTTTCTCC
Source organism: Mobilitalea sp. (assembly GCA_035564175.1). Lineage (GTDB taxonomy): Bacteria > Bacillota > Clostridia > Lachnospirales > Lachnospiraceae > Mobilitalea. The sequence continues at coordinate 49 of DATMUM010000205.1, read as the reverse complement.
GGTAGTAGTATAATAGTAAGTGTCAATCAAACCAAATAATACCACGCGG
>DATMUM010000204.1:0-5823 GCA_035564175.1 Mobilitalea sp. | reverse complement strand
CCGTCAATCCGCTGTCACCGTTCGGTCCGCCGATTACAAAGCGTCCCGTAGGATTAATATAGAACTTCGTCTTCTCGTCTACAAGCTCCTGCGGAAGTATAGGATCTAACACATATTTCTTAACATCCTTACGAAGCTGCTCAATGGATACCTCTTCGTTATGCTGGGTTGACAATACGACTGCATTCAGATGAATGGGATTGCCATTCTCATCATATTCCACTGTTACCTGGGATTTGCCGTCGGGACGGAGATAATTAAGAACTCCTTCCTTTCTTACCTTGGTCAGCTGTTTGGTTAACTTATGGGCAAGAGAAATCGGGTAAGGCATATATTCCGGCGTCTCATTGGTTGCATAGCCGAACATCATACCCTGGTCTCCGGCACCAATCTTGGAAAGCTCTTCGTCATCTGCGATATGCTCCTTCACTTCCAAAGCTGTATCAACGCCAAGTGCAATGTCTTTGGACTGTTCATCCAGTGCTACAATAACACCGCAGGTATTCGCGTCGAAACCATATTCGGATCTATCGTATCCGATTTCCCTGATGGTATCTCTGGCAATTTTCTGGATATCAACATAACCTTCGGTCGTAATCTCTCCCATAACAAGTACTAAGCCGGTTGTAATTGCTGTCTCACAGGCTACTCTGCTCATCGGGTCCTGCTCTAATAAAGCATCCAGTACTGCATCAGAAATCTGATCGCAGATCTTATCCGGATGTCCTTCTGTTACTGATTCTGAAGTAAATAATCTCTTCTGCATAATAATCCTCCATTTCTATTCGTTTGCCCGGGATTACATCCTGACATCTCCGGGTATTATGATAAAAAAAATAGCCCGCTTAGCGGACTTGACATAAATTGAATCAAATCCTCTTATTGTTCGATTACTCGCTCAGGTTGGCACCTTCCGTTAACTGGGGTTGCCGTGACTTCATAGAGCCTTACTCTCCGTCACTCTGAATAAGAGAATGGTATTAAATATGAAATTTGTCGTAAAAATTAATAAGATAAGAATATACCGAAACTTCAGGTTCGTCAAGCACAATTTTTTATAAATACCATTCAGCCCCATTCAGCCGGATTCCGGTTTCAAGTAGCAATATTTTAAGAAGCTCTGAATAATATTTCACCTTATTTTTACATAATGATTGACTTTCCGACATATTTTTACTATACTTTAGGCAGTAACATATGCTTTTCCATACATTTAACAGCCGTTATGAAAGGAGAACCGTGTATCAGCGGACAGCAGGATTATATGAAAATAATTAAAATACTAATCAGTCAGGCTATACCAGGAATGATTGTTGCTACAGATATTTATACCAAGGAAAATCATCTGGTTATTGCAAAAGATACAACCTTAACGGACAAAATCATCATACGACTTGAGTTTTACTCCATCATGGAATTATCCGTCTATTCCTTTGCTTCGCAGCCCGAAATCGATTTAGCGGAACAAACGTCAACTTATTATGAAAAAGTAAAACAAAGCGAATCCTTTAAACGTTTTCACTTAGCATATCAGAATACCGTTAACGACTTTAAAAACTCTCTTGATTATATTGTAACCCAACAAAAAGACATTGATACAGATCAGCTTCTGGCTGAAGCCAGCAGGATTTTACTTCAATGTGATACGAATATTGAGTTATTAGACATGCTCCACTGTATGAGAAATTATGATGATACCACCTATGTCCACAGCCTGAACGTTGCTATCATTTGCAATATTATCGGCAAATGGCTTCATTTTGAGCAAAAGGATCTGGAGGTTATTACATTATGCGGTCTTCTACATGACGTTGGCAAATTAATGATCCCTTCCAGCATCATTACAAAGCCCGCAAAGCTGACGGAAGAAGAATTCATGACCGTCAAAACTCATACCTTAAGGGGATATAATATCCTGAAAAGCAAAAACATAGACGCAAGAATCAAGCATGCCGCACTGATGCATCATGAGCGCTGTGACGGTAGTGGTTATCCTTATGGCTTTTACAGCGAACAGATTGATGCCTTTGCAAAGCTTGTATCCATTGCTGATGTATACGATGCTATGTCCTGTGCCAGAGTTTACCGCGGACCGTTATGCCCCTTCGTCGTTGTTAATATATTTGAGACAGAAGGCTATTCCAAATATGATCCCAAATATATTATGACTTTCCTGGAGGGAATTGTTCAGACTTATATTCATAATAATGTTCAGCTTAGTAACGGACAGACCGGCGAAATCATTTTTATCAATAAAATGGCATTATCAAGACCGGTAATTAAAACAGGCGATTCCTATCTGGATCTTTCTAAACAAAGAGATATCCAGATCATTTCCCTGATTTGATGTCTATGTATTCATCCTTAATAGAACAGAATTATGAGTTAACAAAAATAAGGTATGATACTTTCATATCATACCCAGATAATACCTTATGATTAGCTTTTATAATGCTTAAATTAGCTCACCTTCAGCTTGAATTTACGAATGGCTTTCAAATCCTCAGAATCAACCTTTACGATAGCTGCTCCAAGCTGCTGCATCTTATATTCAAATTTCTCATAGCCACGTTCGATAAATTCCACATTCTCAACTATAGTAAAGCCTTCTGCCATCAAACCGGCAATCACAAGTGCTGCTCCGCCGCGAAGATCAGGTGCAGTTACAACGGCTCCTGTAAGCTTTTCCACTCCGTCAATAATTGCCGTATTGCTTTCAACCTTTATGGAAGCACCCATACGGGACAATTCATCGACGTATTTAAAACGGTTTTCAAAAATACTCTCAGTGACAATACTGGTTCCTTTGGATATTGCAAGGAGTGTTGTCATCTGAGGCTGCATGTCTGTAAGAAATCCGGGGTAAACTAAAGTCTTTAAATGGGAACTGCCAAGTCTGCCGCTTGCTTTAACACGAATTGCATCGTCAAATTCATCTACCTGTGCTCCGATTTCAATGAGCTTTGCAGTAAATGCTTCCAGATGCTTCGGTATTACATTCTTGATCAGGATGTCTCCCTTGGACGCTGCTGCAGCAAACATGAAGGTACCCGCTTCAATCTGGTCAGGAATAATAGCATATTCGCTTCCATGAAGCTTCGGAACACCTTTAATACGGATTACATCAGTACCGGCACCCTTAATATTAGCACCCATACTGTTCAAAAAGTTAGCTACGTCAACAACGTGAGGCTCTTTTGCTGAGTTCTCAAGAATGGTTAATCCTTCGGAAAGACAGGCTGCAAGCATTATATTAATGGTAGCCCCTACACTTGAGCAGTCAAAATAAACATGAGCACCGTTCAACTCCTGGGCTTTCGCACAGATCATACCATGCTCAATCTTAACTGTTGCTCCCAGCGCTTCGAAGCCTTTGATATGCTGGTCAAAGGGTCTGCTGCCGATATTGCAGCCGCCTGGTAAAGCAACCTTAGCTCCTTTATATTTTCCAAGCAATGCTCCCACCAGGTAATAAGAAGCACGAATCTTTCTGACATAATCAAAATCTACATTAACAGAATTAATTTTACTGCCATTTATTTTAACTGTGCTTCTGTTGATTCGCTCAACCTTAGCACCGATATCTTCAATTGCCTGTAACAATACATCGATATCCTTAACATCTGGGACGTTCTCGATTTTAACGGTCTCGTCTGTCATAACCGCTGCTGCTATTATGCCTAAAGCTGCATTTTTATATCCGCTAATAGACACCTCACCCACCAGCGGTTTCCCGCCTTTAATAATATATTGCTCCATTGCACACCTCTAATAATTTTATCGAACTTAAGTTTGTATATTTTGCATAGAAAACAAGTAAATTTTTTGTTAAATTCATTGCCAATTTGATTATACCACAATGTTGAGGTTTGTAAATTGTTTTTTAAAATTTAAAATTTTCTTAATATTTCATAATCCGTGTAAATTTTCCATGATATTTACCTCCTCCCTTATTGCCGAACAATTGTAAATGAATGGTTTTTTACCTGATAACTAAAGTATTTTCGCTTTTTTACCGATTCATACTTTTAGATATATCATTATTTTCTGTAGCATTCATTATTATATTCGTATATCCGCATCAAAAAAGTAGGGAATTAGAAATATTATATCCAAAATTCATATATAATGTTATATTTTTGTGTTGAAAAACACCGATAACCCAAGTAATATAGGTTTATTTTGTTGAAGTTTATTTTTCATATGCTATAATTATAGTAGGAATACAAATATTACTGTTAAGTATACATATCTGTGACATTCAAGGCCATGACGTAAAATAAGAAAATGGAGATGAATCATATGCCCAATTTCATTACAATTGAATCTGTTGTCGGCGGTGCTAAAAATAAAGTGAAACAAAATCTGAGATTTAAAACAGGCAGCTTTGTCTGGCGGATTAAATTCACAGCTCCGCTCAACCCTGCTACAGTAAATAACCGGAATCTGTATGTTACCTCATTAAACCAGGTACCCCTGAATACAAATATTCGTTATGATACTGTAGATAATTGCATAGAGATAGAACCCTTATCTCCATATGAGAAAAACGAGTCCTATCTCCTTCACGTAACCACGAATGTGAAATCCAAGCATGGACAGTCATTGCCTAATGAGATTACCATTCAATTTAAGGTCTGATTAGAAGCTGCTAATCCTATTTAAAATCCTCTGCAAGGATGGTAAGTATCTCAACCTCCTGCAAACGGCCCTGGGTAGCAAGCCTGGATAATTGCTTTCCTGTTCTGATATCCGCTGCATTCATTGCAGACTGCATCAAATCGTAAATCTGTTCCAGATGACTGTGTGCCTCTGACTGTTTTACGATTTGATTTATTTTATTATGTAATATCTCTTCTGCTTTCGGATTAATCCGGTAATCCTTCTGTCTGAGGCAGGCATAGGCAAAGCCCAGCAAATCCTCCGGCGTATATTGGGGCAGATGGATCCGGTTCTTTAATAAATCCATTAACCTCGGGCATTCTCTGAATAGCCGATTCATATTCTTTTTATTCTCTTCAAAAATAACCGCAATATCTCCATGTATTGACTGAGTTAATTCAAGCAGGCTTTCAATCGTCTTTCTCTTCAGGTCGCTTGCATTCTCGATAACCAGACAGCAGTCCTTCAAGGTTTCCTTCTTTGACATGATATCCACGTTATTCAATTTCTCAGCTTTGATCTTCGCTACCTTAGAAGACTTAAGCTTGCCGGTATAATACAGGAATAGAGCCATATCCTTTGCTAACGTGGTTTTACCGGAGCCTTCCGCACCAGTGATAATCATCATCTGGGTTTTTGAACGGTCATGAAGCAGATAGTCAAGGCTCTTAACTACTTGTTTTTTGATCGATACTACAGGAAGGAAATTACCGAAGAGTTCTTCCGGATTAATCTGATATTCCTCCGCAATCTGACTTAATTTCATATCTTCTTCATCCAAATTGTCTTCTTTGAAAAGCTGATCAATGAAATTATCCTTCTGCTCAACCGAAGCCAGGCTATCCTCCTCATCGGATTCATTCTCATATCCATATTCCTTCTCATGATTCAGGATATCCTGAATATCCTTTTTCAGACTATCTATAAATTCCTTCGTGTCCTCCTGCGCCAGGAAATCCGTCTGTGCATAAGTATCATCTTCGTATTCGTAGGAGTCTTGGGAATAAGCAGAAATAGCCTCCTGCTCCGAATCTGCCTCTGTAACTGTATATTGGCTGGTCACTCCATTTTGACTGGTAACTCCATTTTGGCTGCCCTCTGCATATTGGCTGGCCTCTGCATACTGGCTGGCCTCTGCATATTGATTGCCCTCTGCATATT
>DATMUM010000203.1:0-6790 GCA_035564175.1 Mobilitalea sp. | reverse complement strand
GAGGTAGTAATAATATACCTTGATTCATCATCCGGCTCTTTGTCCTCGAGTCCGAACTTTCTCCTTAAGCTGTATACAGGAATGATATCTCCTCTGAGTCGTATAATACCTTTCATGTTTTTCGGGGAATTTGATACCTGTTCAACGGTAATGAATTTTTCAATCGTATTTACTTCCATGATATCCAATCCGTAACTTTCATCTCCAAGCTGAAAGATCGCTTGTTTCGTATTTTTCATAATGATTACCATGCCTTTCTTCAAGACCTGTAAACTTTACGTAAGAAAATCAGAGATTTTCATACTTTGCAGGCACATTATTTGCCAAGAGAATCTATACTCTTTGTGGCTCTCCTATTATGATTTATCCGTCTGTTTACTGCTTTGTGTATTCCATTTAAGAAATGCATTAATGAATGGGTCTAGATTACCATCTAAAACATTTATAGCATTACCTATTTCTTCATTCGTTCTATGATCTTTAACTAAAGTGTATGGCTGCATTACATAGGATCTGATCTGGCTGCCCCATGCAATATCTTTTATTTCACCACGTATTCCTGAAATCTTCTCCATATTTTCCTGCTGTTTCAAAAGATACAGCTTTGCTTTTAACATCTGCATCGCTTTGTCCTTATTCTGCAGCTGGGAGCGTTCATTCTGGCATTGTACGACAATGTTTGTAGGAAGATGCGTGATACGGATAGCAGATGAGGTCTTGTTAACATTCTGTCCACCTGCACCACTGGAATGGTAGGTATCAATTCTTATATCTTCATCGTCAATTTCAATATCGATATCATCTTCAATATCCGGCATGATATCACAGGATACAAAGGAAGTCTGCCTTTTACCTGCTGCATTGAAAGGTGATATCCTAACCAGGCGGTGTACACCCTTTTCCGATTTCAGATAACCATAAGCATTATCACCGTTTATCTGAAGAGTGATTGATTTAAGACCTACTTCCTCGCCATCCAGAAAATCCAGTACCTCTGTGGAGAAACCTTTTTTGTCCGCCCACCTTTGATACATTCGGCTTAGCATACTGGCCCAATCGCAGCTCTCTGTTCCACCGGCGCCGGCATGAAGTGTAAGAATAGCATTATACTTATCATACTCGCCGGATAGCAGATTCTTAAGTCTCATATCCTCCAGGTCTGTGATGAATATATTCATAGCCTCTTCAATCTCTGGAAGCAGTGACTCATCGTTTTCCTCATAACCCATCTGGATCAAGGTCTGAACATCTTCATACTTTGTCTTAAGCTGTCCATAGTCTTCTATCGTATCCTTAAGATTCTTTAATTCCTTCATTAGCTTCTGGGTTCTTTCAGCATTATCCCAAAAACCAGGCTCCTCCATCGTCTGTTCGAGTTCCTTTACCCGCAAACTTTTATTTGCGAGGTCAAAGTGAATCCCCCACTTCGATAAGAGGTTTTTCGTATGTGCTCAGTGTATATTTAAACTGATCTAACTCTACCACTTAATCACCTCTTTACTTATTATAATATACGCTTTATAAAAATGCAATAGTTAATGTATAATAATTCATCAATTTGTTACTATTATGCGTTTCTGCCACAGCAGAACTTATATTTTTTACCACTTCCGCAAGGACATGGATCGTTTGGCTGAATCTTCTTACCTGATCTTCTGACAGGGGCATTAGCAACACTTTCGTCACGGTTCGTACCGGTAACTTTAGCAACCTCTTCCCTCTCAACCTTTTGTTCAATCCTTACATGCAGTAATGCTCTTACAGTTTCCTCACGAATTGAATTGATCATCTCATCAAACATTTCAAAACCTTGAAATTTATATTCAACGATTGGCTGACGCTGACCATATGCCTGCAGTCCGATACCCTGGCGCAGCTGATCCATATCATCGATATGATCCATCCACCTATGGTCAATTACACGAAGCAGTATGACACGTTCGATCTCTCTGATCTGCTCCGCTTCAGCGAACTCAGCTTCCTTTTCCTCATAAAGCTTAACAGCTTCCTCCTTCAATTGCTGAAGAAGATCATTTTTCTTGACGCTGTTGATCTGATCCTCGTGTAATTCAATCTTGTGTAAAGGAATGATAGGAAGCAGCATGTTATTTAATTCTGCCAAATCCCATTCTTCCGGAGCCTGATCATCACTGATGCAGGTGTTTACGCAACCCTCTACCGTATCAGTAATCATATGGTAAATTGTATCTCTCATGCTTTCGCCGTCAAGAACTCTTCTACGTTCTGCGTAGATGATTTCTCTCTGTTCATTATTTACCTGGTCATATTCAAGCAAATTCTTTCTGATACCATAGTTATTATTTTCAATTTTCTTCTGAGCTCTCTCAATCGCTTTAGAAAGCATCTTATGCTCAATCTGCTCACCCTCCGGTATGCCAAGGGAATTGAACATTCCCATCAGACGTTCGGAACCGAATAAACGCATCAGATCATCTTCCAGGGAAATAAAGAAGCGGGATTCACCGGGGTCACCTTGTCTACCGGCACGACCACGCAGCTGGTTATCGATACGTCTTGCCTCATGACGCTCAGTACCGATAATCTTTAAGCCGCCTACTTCAACGACACCTTCACCAAGCTTAATATCCGTACCACGGCCGGCCATGTTCGTAGCAATTGTAACAACTCCGAATTGACCTGCATCTGCAACTATTTCCGCTTCAAGCTCATGGAATTTCGCATTCAAAACCTTGTGAGGAATGTTACGTTTCTTTAATAAGCTGCTAAGTTCCTCGGAAGCTTCAATCGTGATAGTACCAACCAGAACCGGCTGTCCCTTTTTATGAGCTTCTACAATTTCATTGATAATTGCATTAATTTTTTCTTTTCTTGTTTTATAAACAGCATCCTGATGATCCATACGTGCTACCGCTAGATTCGTAGGAACTTCGATAACGTCCATACCGTAGATTTCACGGAATTCCTTTTCTTCCGTCAGCGCTGTACCTGTCATACCAGCCTTTTTCTTATATTTGTTGAAAAAGTTCTGGAAGGTAATCGTAGCAAGAGTTTTACTTTCTCTCTTAACTTTAACATTTTCCTTGGCTTCAATTGCCTGATGTAGACCATCACTGTAACGTCTGCCCGGCATGATACGTCCGGTAAACTCATCAACGATTAAAACCTCATCTTCTTTAACCACATAATCCTTGTCACGGAACATAAGGTTATGTGCTCTTAAAGCGAGAATGATATTATGTTGTATTTCCAAATTCTCAGGATCTGCAAGGTTCTCGAGATTAAAGAATTTCTCAACCTTTTTCACACCATCCTGGGTTAGATGAACATTCTTTTCCTTCTCATTAACAACGAAATCGCCCTCTTCTTCTACTTCTTCCTTCATCAGGGCTGCCATCTTCGTAAGCTCTCCGTTTTCCTTACCTTTTACCAACTGTCTTGCAAGAATATCGCATACACGGTAAAGCTCTGTTGATTTACCGCTTTGACCTGATATAATCAAAGGTGTTCTGGCTTCATCAATTAAAATAGAGTCGACCTCATCGATGATAGCATAGTACAGATCTCTCTGAACAAGCTGTTCTTTATAGATGACCATGTTATCTCTTAAGTAATCGAAGCCTAACTCGTTATTGGTAGCATACGTAATATCACATGCATATGCTTCCCTTCTTTCATCCTTTTCCATGTTGTTAAGGATTACACCTACGGTAAGACCCAAAAATTGATGTATCTGACCCATCCATTCCGAGTCACGCTTTGCTAAGTAATCATTAACTGTTACTACATGAACGCCTTTGCCCTCCAATGCATTCAGGTAGGAAGGTAATGTAGCAACCAAAGTCTTACCTTCACCGGTACGCATCTCGGTAATACGACCCTGATGGAGAATGACACCGCCCATTAACTGTACGCGGTAATGTCTCTGTCCCAAGGTACGCTTTGAAGCTTCACGAACTGCTGCATAAGCTTCTACCAATATATCATCCAGTGTTTCCCCATTTTTCAATCTATTCTTAAACTCTAATGTCTTGCCTCTTAACTCATCATCTGAAAGCTTTTCATATTCCGGCTCTAAAGCTTCTATATCGTCTACCAAATGGATGATACGTTTTATTTCGTGCTGACTATGCGTTCCAAAAACCGCTTCTAATAATCCCATATTTATTTCACTCCTGTATTATTCGTGATATCAATCAATAATTAATCAACATATATTGTATCATTTACGTTGTTACTATTCAACTTAATTTTTCCTGTGCATAAAATTGTTAAATACAAATGGTATAATTGCAATATTCTAAAGGCTTTCCGGAACTTTTGAACCTCATCTTTTACTGTATCTGCAAAAAAGGCCACCCTAATCTTAATCTAGGGTAGCCTTATAGTTAACAGGTGAAGCAGATTACTGCGCTAATTTGCTTAATATTAAAATTCCGGTTCAATCAGACCATAGGTATTGCCTTTTCTTTTATACACTACATTAACTTCATCCGTTTTTGAATTGCGGAATACATAGAAACTATGTCCCAGGAGCTCCATCTGTACACATGCTTCCTCTGCATCCATCGGTTTAATTGCAAACCGTTTCGTTTTTACAATTTTGATTGTATCATCTTCATTGTAATCATCCTCAATAAATGCCTGGTTAAAATTAGTAGATGCCTGCTTATGATCAACTAATTTATTCTTATATTTTCTTAACTGACGTTCAATAATTTCTTCAACCAAATCTATCGATACGTACATGTCACTGCTTACTTGTTCTGCCCTGATAATGTTTCCCTTAACAGGTATGGTTACTTCAATTTTCTGCCTTTCTTTTTCCACGCTAAGTGTAACATGGATTTCAGTATCAGGAGTAAAGTATCTTTCTAGTTTCCCGATCTTCTCATATACAGCTGTCTTTAAGCCCTCGGTAACATCAATATTTTTTCCGCTGATAATATAACGCATAATGCCCAACTCCTTTTTTACTTTTAGTCAGCATTTTTATTTCTATGCTAATTAAATTATAACACAAGCCAAAAGCTGTGACAAGCAACTTTCGCCGAAATGAAAATCGAATGGATGATTTATAATACTTTACTTCAAACGTCATAAAAATACAAATTATTCCATGAGTTATTACATAACATATCTTTTAATAACAATTTACGATAAGTTATCATCAATTTATCGAGGTCTCCTGATATTATCCGACAATTATGAAGTCAATCAGGAAAGCCAAATTTTTTGATGGGATATGTCGATTTATCATAATTTACAAAACGTGTTTTCGTTCTTGACACTCATTTTACTGTGCGACAATAGTAGTTCATTATTGTGGATAATGTGGATAAATCCGTGTATAACTTTATTTATTATAAAATAAGGGGTTCTTTCCTGTGGATAACTTCTTGATAATATCAATTCCACTTTTGCGGAATATCCATTTTCTTACATTCGTAAAAAATAGCTTTGTGCAAGTTGTACAGCTATTACTTTGTCAATAGGTCTTTTTCACAATATGCGGGCATTTCTACACGTAAAGGAATATAATCAAATTAAATCAATTTTCGAACATTTATGAATTTATATACCAGAAAATAATTTCATCGCATCAACCGTATTTCCACAATCTTGTATAGAAAAAGACTATATCAAATATATTATCTTACGGTTGACAATATACCAGAAATAGTCTCTGTTCTCTACGATATAATTATTCAATTCTCACTAGCTCTATTAAGCTTTTTTTCGTACTTATCCACCTTATCAGACAGGAAAGGGGCAAGTCCGACAAACTCTGCTCCGTATACCTTTTGATCTTTTTCGATATCAGAGACTCTGATAATCTGAATAACCACGCGGAAAAAGTCCCCATCACCCAAATTAATCATTCCACGGAAATAGTATCCGACAGGCAGCGTTGCTTCACTGATAAAGCCGATCCCGCTCCTCGAAATATCAAATACTGATATAGAAGCCCCCAAATTTTTAATAACAACGTGGTCCTGTTTAAAGACCTCATCAACCTCCAGCCGCACCTCAATCGGCAATCTTTTATACTTTCTCCTGTCCTTCTCTACCTTCTCCTGCATAAAACGCGCTCCTTTACCTATGACTACAACCATCCATGAATTAACGTTTTATTACCTGTCTAATTTTAACATACTTTCTCATTTTTTCCAACAATAAACTTATTTACTTATCTTATGTTATGTTGAACAGCTTTCTTTACAAGTGTAATTAAATTATACCTCTGTATAGTAAAAAACCTGCCAAGAGGTTTGCTTCTTGGCAGGTCATAATCTTAATATACAATTCTTCTTACACGATAAATTGATCTGTAATTATATCTTGATGTTATAATACCCTGACGGGAATTGGCAGCCTGTACAATCTGTCCATTACCAATATACATCGCAACATGGTTAACCATACCGCTGCTATTCGTATAGAAGATTAAGTCACCAGGTTGGATATCACTTTCATCAACGATCTTGCCGGCACCTGCCGCCTGTTCTCTCGATGTTCTAGGGATATTATAACCAAAGTCGCCGTAAATAGCCCGCACGAATCCGGAACAGTCTGCTCCGTTCGTTAAGCTTTCTCCGCCCCAAACGTAAGGGTTACCAACAAATTTTAATGCATATGTAATAATTTCATTACGTAATCCGGATAAACTAGAGGAGGAACCTGAGGATGGTGTACTATCCTGATGATCGTCCTGATGATTGTCCTGATTATCGTTCTGATGATTATTCTGTCCTTCCTGCGCTCTTCTTGCTTCTTCTGCTTTCTTAGCTGCTTCTTCCGCTGCCAGTTT
>DATMUM010000202.1:0-11568 GCA_035564175.1 Mobilitalea sp. | reverse complement strand
GTAGTCGGAATTTTATTTACATTGGAAGGTAATATTGACGGAATGATGATGTTCATGATAGATATGTCAGCATCACAACATTTGGTTAATCTTTTGATGGGAAAACCCGATGAGAAGGAAGCAAAAGAGTTTAACGAAATGGAGCTTTCGGCTCTGAATGAGATTGGTAACATCATAGCCGGTGCATATTTATCATCCCTTTCAACCCTGACCAATATGTTAATTACATCAAGTGTACCCTATATGGCAATCGATATGGCAGGAGCAATCTTAAGTGTGCCTGCGATTGAATTCGGAAAGATTGGGGACAAGGCTCTGTTAATTGAAACGGAATTTAGAGATGAAATCAGGGAGGTAAATGGATACTTTATACTGATTCCAACAATAGAATCATATGGAGCAATATTATCATCATTGGGATTATAGGTGAATAAATGAACGAAATGATAAAGGTAGGAATGGCAGACTTAAATGTATGTATTTCACCAAATGCAATAACAACCTTGGGTCTCGGCTCCTGCGTTGGAATTGTATTATATGATCCGGCTAGGAAGATTTCCGGAATGGTACATATCATGCTGCCTGACAGCACAAAAATACTCAACAACGAGAATAAAGCAAAATTTGCTGATACCGGAATTGATCTCCTAATCCGACAAATGTTAAGCATCGGAGCTGACCGAAGGTCTTTGATAGCAAAAATAGCAGGCGGAGCCCAGATGTTCGCTTTCAGTAATAATAATGAAATGATGCGGATTGGCGAACGTAATGTGGAGGCGACGAAACAAAAGCTAAGGGAATTAGGAATCAGTATACGAGCTGAGGATACCGGGGCGAACTACGGTAGAACCATCGAATTCTATCCGGAAACCGGAGAATTACATATTAAATCCGTAGGTAAAGAACGGAAAATCATATAATGCAGGTGATTGAATGCGAACAAAATATATTCCGGCCAGCATAATGCTTTTTGCTGGTGCTGTAACCAGTATTCTTAATATTTTTAATAAAGTTCCGGTGGTCACTGGTCTGCAAAGACTGCTTCTGGTATTGGTTATCTTCTACATCCTGGGCTTGATCGCTAAGGCTATTATCAGTAAGGTAACGCAGCCAAAACCGAAAACAGATGGGGAAGGCAAAGAAGAAGAAGAGGAAGAGGGAGAGAAGCAGGACAAGAAAGAAAATTCAGAAAACCCTAAGAAATAAGTTTGGGAAACTAAATTTCAGGAGGCACTATGAACGAGGAAAACAAACAAAAGCTATGGGAAGAATATTCAAAAAAAAGAACTTCTGAATTACAGGAAAAAATAATAATTGAATATGCTGGATTAGTTAAGCTTGTTGCCGGCCGCCTGAGTATGTACCTCGGCTATAATGTAGAATATGATGATTTGGTCGGCTACGGTTCCTTTGGTTTAATTGATGCCATTGATAAGTTTGATTATTTAAAAGGGGTTAAATTTGAGACCTATGCTTCCTTACGAATCCGAGGTGCAATCCTTGACCAGATAAGAAAAATGGACTGGATACCTAGAAGTATCCGGCAGAAACAGCGTAAATTAGATTTAGCTTATCATAACTTAGAAGTAAGATATGGACGTGCTGCGAAAGATGAAGAAATTGCCATGGAACTGGAGATATCCGTTGACGAGCTTGAAACTTGGCAGAATCAAACAAAAGTTACGAACATCATTTCATTAGATGAATTTATGGAGCAAGGCAGTGAGACTAATTTTGAACAGAGTCTTACCGCAAGCTTTGATCAACCTGAGAAAATCGTAGAGAAGCAGGAATTGAAAGAATTGTTGGTTAAAACATTAGAATCCTTAACAGAAAAAGAAAAAAAGGTTATTATGCTATACTATTATGAAGAATTAACTTTAAAGGAAATCAGCAGAATTCTTGAGGTTTCGGAATCAAGGATTTCTCAGTTACACACGAAGGCACTGCAAAAAATGAAGATAAAGCTTGGTAATAATATGGAGGTTCTTACTAGTTTTTAATGATCGATGTTATATGATTCTTATGACCATAGGGAGTTATTAATTTTTGATAGGAGGAGAAACATGAGCGGGAGTAATGGCTTCTTTCAATTAAATATTAAAAATGATGGAACTTACTTAAAATTATTTGAGGCTGAAGCTGGTGGTCAGCCGATTATGTTTGATGAAATCAGTAATTATCTTTATGACAAAAGAATATATGACTACGATAAAATAGCTCTCGGAAGGGCACTTGCAGCCTTAAAAGGCAGCGATGAGGTTAAGCTTACTTCTGCGGTAACATTATACCAGGATGAATACATAGCGTTAGAGATATCGGAAGACCGTATGTATGCCAAAGGGAGGTTCTATCCTCCATCGAATGACGGTATGCTTATGACGAAGGAGGATATCATCAGCCAGTTGGTAAAACATGGTGTTAAATACGGAGTTGATGAAATGATCCTCAATATTTTTCTGAAGGATCGGAAGTACTGCACCGATTACATTTTGGCGAAAGCAACACCTGCGATACAGGGGCATGATGCTGTGATTACATATCATTTTAATACGGATTTAACTTTAAAACCGAAGCGGAATGAAGACGGTTCGGTTGATTTTCATCAGTTAGACATGATCAGCCATTGCAGAAAGGATGATTTATTAGCAACGCTTACTCCGGTTGACACAGGAAAGCCGGGTATCGATGTATATGGAACGATTATCAGGCCTGCGAAGGTTAACAATAGAATATTAAGACACGGAAATAAGATACATCTATCCGAAGACGGGCTTCAGATGTTTTCTGATGTAGATGGACATGTTACCTTGACGGACGGAAGAGTATTCGTTTCCGATACCTATGAAATCCCTGCGGACGTGGATACATCGACAGGTGATATCGAATATGAAGGAAATGTAGTAGTTAAGGGTAATGTAATAACAGGCTTTGCTGTCAGGGCCAGAGGCGATATTGAGGTTCATGGCGTCGTGGAGGGAGCATATCTGGAAGCGGGCGGACAGATCGTATTACGGCGTGGAATGCAGGGTATGAACAAAGGTATTCTTCGTGCGAACGGCAATATCATCTCGAAATTTATTGAGAATTCGGAAGTAATTGCAGGTGGATATGTATCAACAGAATCCATTCTACATAGTAAAGTATCTGCCAAGGGAGACATCGTTGTTGGTGGAAGAAGAGGCTTCGTAACAGGCGGAGAAATCCGTTCCGGTTCAATGATCTCCGTGAAGACTGCCGGTTCTCAGATGGGAACCGCAACCCTTCTTGAGGTGGGGATCGACCCAAAGATTACGGAAGAATTCAGAGAGCTTGAGAAAAAGCTGGCATCCATGATGTCTGATAAGGACCGTCTGGCCCAAGCGGTACTGTTATTCCGCAAAAAGCTGGAGATGGGTGCGCAGATCACGAATGAGAAAAAGGAATATTTAAAACAGATAACTCAGAATAACATTATTTTGGAAACGCAGATTAAGGATGCAAGAAAGCGTTATGATGAATTAAAGATAGAGATGGAAGCGAATTCCTCAGGAATGATTAAGATTCAGGAAGCTGTTTTCCCCGGTACGAAAATCGTAATCTCCAATGTAATTTATTTTGTTCGCGAAGAGGTACAACACAGCAGATTTGTACGTGACCGTGCAGATATAAAGGTTTTACCTTACTAGACTAAGAAACGTTGGCATATAATGACATGATTCCTCTAAATTCAATGGGGACAGCCATATAATGGCTACCTTAGAAGAAAGGCATGGTAATTACTATGGATTTTAAACCGATTGACGTAATGAAATCTCAGGGGGCCTCACAATTTAAACAGATTGAGAGCCAAAAGGTACAGCATGAGCAAGTGCAGATCAGTAAAAGCTTTAACAACATGATCCAGCAGGAGAGTATGAAAACTGTCCAAACTACGAAAAGTGATAATCGGGAATATCGTTACGATGCAAAAGAAAAAGGGAACAATAGCTATTCCGGTTCCGGGAAAAAGAAAAAAAACAATCAGAATGATAATAAGAAAGAAACTGGGAAACCGTCGAAAACCGGTAGTATTGACATTTTGATTTAAACTTGGAGGTAATATGAATCCGTTAGAAATTGTTTTAATTATATTAGGTATTGTCATCATTATAATCAGTTGTATGCTGGTTGATAATTCAAAAAATTCGTCTGCAGTTACACTTCCGAGATCGTTTGCCATTGAACAGGGCTTTTCTGAAGATGATGTAAAGCAGATGAAGGATAAGATGAACGAACTTATGTCAGAAATCAGCGAGGAGACAGTTGTTCGTACCGATGACAGTTTAAGTAAGATATCAAATGAAAAAATAATAGCTGTAAGTGAGTTTTCAGACCAGGTGCTTGAAAAAATAAAGCGCAACCACGAAGAGGTAGTATTCCTCTATAATATGCTTAACGATAAGGAAAAAGAGCTGAAATCTGCAGTAAAAGAGATTGATTCTTCCAAGAAGAAGGTTCAGGATATCATCGAAAGTAAGAAGGAGATCGAAAAGACTCAGACGGCAAAAAAGACTGCAGCTGAAAAAAATGCACCGACTCAGGCGCAGAGCCTCATGCCCGCGAAGGAAGAGAAACAGCCGAAGGATGAGGTAGCGGAGGCAATACAAATAAACAGCTTGAATTCGAATAACAATACCCAGATACTATCCCTATATTCACAGGGAAAATCAGTAGTAGAGATCTCCAAGTTATTAGGCCTCGGACAGGGAGAAGTCAAATTAGTAATTGAATTATTCCGGGGAAAGAAGTAAACGAAAGGCTTGGTAAAAGAAATGAAACTAAAGTATTATTTGAGAGGTCTTGGAATTGGTATCGTTCTTACCACACTAATTTTTACCTTAGACGGCTATAAAAAGATGTCAGACGAAGATATAAAAGCTAGCGCTATGAAGCTTGGAATGGTAATGAAGGATGATACAAACAGTAATCTGGATAAAGTGCTTGACGAAATACCGACAGGGCTTCCAACTCCAACGCCTGCTATATCATCGAAACCTGAGCTGACACAGGCGCCAACGCAGAAGCCTACGGCAGCACCGACCCCAACCATAACACCAACGAAGGAAGCTACACCGAAACCAACCGAGAAGCCTACGAATACATCCGAAGTTTCTCAGACGGATCAGAAGGAAATTACTTTTACCATCAAAAGCGGCATGTCCTCTCGCGAAGTGTCAGAGCTTATGAAAGAGCTTGGTTTAGTTGATGATGCCAATAAGTTCAATCATTATATCGCAAAGGCCGGTAAAGAAAATGTGATTCAGGGCGGTGTATTTCAGGTAATCGGTAAGCCAACCTATGAACAGCTGTTGAATATATTAACAACGAATTATTGAAAGAGTATTGAAATATTATAAAAATAACTTGCCACAATAGCAATGATATGGTATAATCTCAACGTTAAATTCAAAATCTTTGCCCAATACAAAGATTATGATAAATTAATTAACACGCATATGGATTCCGGCATGGTGCCAATCAAATAACGGTCTGTCAGGAAATTGATATATGCGGAAGCAAACAACCAAATGGAGGTAAATTATGAGCGTAATTTCAATGAAACAGTTATTGGAAGCCGGTGTACATTTCGGACACCAGACAAGAAGATGGAACCCCAAGATGGCGGAATACATCTACACAGAGAGAAACGGTATCTACATCATCGACTTACAGAAATCTGTAGGTAAGGTAGACGAAGCTTATACTGCAATCAAGAATGTAGTTGCAGAAGGCGGTACCGTATTATTCGTTGGTACAAAGAAGCAGGCACAGGATGCTGTTAAATCAGAAGCTGAGCGTTGCGGTATGTACTTTGTAAATGAGAGATGGTTAGGTGGTATGTTAACAAACTTCAAGACCATCCGCAGCAGAATTGAAAAATTAAAGGAAATCGTAAGAATGTCTGAGGACGGTACCTTTGATGTCCTTCCTAAGAAAGAAGTTATCCAATTAAATAAAGAATTAGAAAAGCTTGAGAAAAACCTCGGCGGTATTAAAGATATGAAGAAGATCCCGGATGCTATCTTCGTAGTTGATCCTAAGAAGGAAAGAATTTGTATCCAGGAAGCTCACACACTTGGTATTCCTCTAATCGGTATTGCAGATACGAACTGTGATCCGGAAGAACTTGATTATGTTATTCCAGGTAATGACGATGCTATCAGAGCCGTTAAATTAATTGTATCCAAGATGGCTGATGCTGTAATTGAAGCAAATCAGGGTGTTCAATTAAACGATACTGCAGATACCAGCGCAGATGCTGATCTGGACGCAGCTTTAGAAACGGTTACAGAATAATGTTAAGAGTGGCTTTTGCTTAATACGAGTATTTTGCAAAAGCCCCTTTTGGAAATAAAACAAATTCTTTAATATATGGAGGGATATGCAATGGAAGTTACTGCAAAGATGGTAAAAGATTTACGTGAAATGACGGGTGCCGGAATGATGGATTGCAAGAAAGCTCTTGCAGCTACCGATGGCGATATGGATAAGGCTGTAGAGTTCTTAAGAGAGAAAGGACTTGCAGCAGCAGAGAAAAAGGCTGGTAGAATTGCAGCAGAAGGTATTGTTGAAACAAGTTTAAGCGCGGATAGCAAAACAGCATCCATCGTTGAAGTAAACAGTGAAACAGACTTTGTTGCTAAGAATGAAAAATTCAGAGATTTCGTTACAGCTGTTGCAGCACAGGCTGCTAAGACAACTGCAACGGATATGGATTCCTTCCTTGCAGAGAAATGGGAATTAGATACTACTAAAACAGTTAAAGAGCAGTTATCTTCTATGATCGCTATCATCGGTGAGAACATGAACATCAGAAGATTTGAAAAAGTTACTGCAGCGAACGGCTTTGTTTGCTCCTATATCCATGGCGGCGGAAGAATTGGTATCCTTGTTGACGTAGAAAGCTCAGTAAATAATGATGCAGTTCAGGAAGCAGCTAAGAATGTAGCAATGCAGATTGCGGCTATGTCTCCGAAGTATGTTGACCAGTCCGAAATTCCGGCAGATTTCATTGCACATGAGAAGGATATCTTAAAGGCTCAGGTAATGAATGATCCTGCAAATTCCAAGAAACCGGAAAACATCATCGAGAAGATGTTAGAAGGACGTTTAAACAAAGAGTTAAAGGAATTCTGTTTAGTTGATCAGGCATATGTAAAGGATGCGGATTTATCCGTTGGACAATACCTTGCTAACGTATCTAAGGAAGTTGGCGCTCCTGTATCTGTTAAGAGCTTCGTTCGTTTCGAGACCGGTGAAGGCCTTGAGAAAAAGAGCGAGAACTTCGCCGAAGAAGTTGCTAAGCAGATGGGAAACTAAAAAACCTAAATGCGACTTCTTTAAGAAGGTTGCTAAGCAGATGGGACAGTAGTGATAATTTAGCATTATTTTAGAATGACTTTATAGGAGGCTCTAAAAGCCTGTAACTATCGCATATATGCGGTTTACAGGACTTTTATGGCCTCTTTGATTTTGGTTTTAAAACCTCGTAAAACCTCGTGAATCGATATGGAAACTTGATTCGATTTGCGTAAAATTTGCGTACAACAATCTTTAGCGAAGTTATTAAGGAAATAAGAATTTGTATCAATAGTTTTAACCCACTGAGTAGTCTGATTACTATAATCGAGCCACTTGGTGGGTCTTTTTTTATTTCCAATAATGTAAGGATTTTAAATGACCTCATTTTGGCACTTTGCTTTTTAAAATTGGAATGATTTTCTTTACAAATAAAGAATAACATGCTAAAATTAAAAAAGATTGAATAAGATGTTAATACAATGTTTATAATAATTTTAGAAATGGAATGTTATTCTCTAAATACAAAGAAAATCGTGCTTTAAGTAAAAAGAGGTGAAATAAATGGATGTATATACTGAACTGGCAAAGTATCCGGTTTTTGCAATCGATGATGTAAAAAAGCTTACAGATAATGAGAAAACTGCTTATTCGCAGCTGGATCGTTTGATGAAAAAGGGGCTGGTCAAAAAAATTCGGAAGAATATATACTCTGTAGTTAACCCTGCTACAGGGCTAATCGTAGCGACTCGTTATCAAATAGCCTGTGCCATAACTAATACGGCTTACATCTCTCATCATAGTGCTTTTGAATATTATGGCTTTGCAAATCAGGTATTCTATGAAGTGTATGTTTCTTCAGAAACAAAGTTCAATCATTTCGATTATGATCATGTGACTTATAAATATGTTGCTTCAAGAATGAAAGAAGGCGTTGTGGAGGCGAAGAATACTACAGGTGTAATAATCACAGATTTAGAAAGGACAGTCATAGATAGTATCAGAGATTTCAATAAAATAGGTGGATTTGAAGAACTAATAAACTGTTTGGAAGGTGTCCAATACTTGGATGAGAAGAAGTTAAAACGGTATCTAGATATATATAATACCCAAGGACTTTATCAAAAGGCAGGATTTCTTTTGAATCACTATCGTAAAGAAATACAACTTTCAAAGGAGTTTTTAGAGTATTGCAAAAGCAAAATAGGAAAAAGCAAAAGGTACCTTGTAAGTGAAGCAAAAGAGAATAGCTATTATAATAGTGAGTGGGAACTGATGGTACCAGAAGGTCTATTTGAAATAACAGATCAGGGAGGTGACATACTTGTCTAATTACGATATTATATATTTGGGAAAGAAAGCAGAAGAGTTGGGATTTGTAAGAGATACATTAGAAAAGGTAACGAGGTTAGCGGATATTTTGGAGTATCTAAATACAAATCCAATTTTAAAAGATAGTCTTGCATTAAAAGGCGGGACAGCCATTAATCTAACTATTTTTAACTTACCTCGTCTTTCTGTTGATATAGATTTGGATTATTTAATTACTAGCAGCAGGGAAGAAATGCTTGAGAGTAGAGAAGTCATTAATATTGCGATTGATCGCTACATGGTGTCTCAGGGTTACTCAAAAAATCCGAAAACAAAAAATCCTCATAGCTTGGACTCATGGGTCTATGATTATATGGGAGCTAGTAGAAATAAAGATAACATCAAAATTGAAATCAATTACTCACTACGATCCCATATACTTGAAGCAGAGGAAAGGCCAATCATTACAGAACATTTCTCCAGTGAGTATAAAGTGAAGTCTCTAGCTCCACTAGAGATTTATGGTAGCAAGATTAATGCACTACTTAGTAGAGCAGCAACAAGGGATTTATATGATGCAAGAAATATGATCCACTTTGGTCTATTTGATGAATCAGAACAGGGGACGCTAAGAAAGTGCGTTGTATTCTATGCAGCCATATCAGCGAGGGATAAAAACAGTATTAACAAGAATTTTGATACCACGGCTATTGACTTGATTACAAATCAAAAGATAAAAAGGGATCTGCTTCCTGTTATTAAGAGAAAAGATGATTTTGAGTTGGAGGCAGCAAAGAAGCTTGTCAAAGAGTATATTTCTGAATTAATGGTCCTAACAATGGAAGAGAAGGAATTTCTGGACAAGTTTGAAAACGGTGAATACATTCCAGAACTGTTATTTGAGGATAAGGAGATCCTGGACCGTATTAAGAATCATCCAATGGCTTTATGGAAAATAAGATAAATGAAATAATAACGAACTCCCCCAAGAGAGAATCTAACTTAGGAATGATCCCGAGGATAGAAGGAATTTGGGTATGTTATATTAAGCAGAAAGAAGCGCAGAAGGTTGGTAACTTCCTCGACACATCTACGCAAACTGATAAAAAAGTTGCGTATGAGAATTTGATTGGTATAATTTAAAAAGAAAATCTTACGCAAAAAATTTGCGTAAGGAAAATAGAATATATGTCATAAAACATTCAAAAAGTCACTGTTTATGCTTGCCTTAGAAGTTTGAATTTCAAAACTTCGCAAAGCAGATGGGAAACTAATATTAATATAAGCAGGGCTGTTGGCAATATTGCCAACAGCCCTATTTACGTAACGGATTAAGCGGATATCTGTTTCATCCTATTTATTCTATAACTAACAGCAAAGTTATCTACCGGTTTTTTGTAATCCTCCATATTACTCCTGTATTAGGCACGAGATAATTTGGGTTATTGTTATCATCCACTCCCGCATCCAAAATATACATTGCGCCATCTGGTCCGAATGCTATCTCCGAAGGTCGCGCAAACCCACCTTCTCGGGATATGTAAGAAGGAAAACCGGATTTATTAATTGCAAATGTACTGACGGTTCTTAATTTAATATCCAATTTTGATATTCTATGTCCGGCTCCGGCAAAGGATATATTTTCATGGCTCACTTGAGGCTCTAGGCTGCCGTATTCGGCTATGTATACATCTCCTGGGTTTCCGAAGCTATTATAGTCAAAATCGAATCCCATAATATTTGAATTCACAGGAAAAGTTGCAAAAGGAGTCGGAGGATTATTCGGATGATTTTTAATCAGCAGTTCAGGTGTTAAGCCGCCTTCAGGAGCGAATCTTTCTCGATTTACCGGCTCGCCATCGGAATAATCGGGCCATCCGTACCATAATCCGTGAGCGACAGCATAAAACTCATCCGGTGCATTGGCAATCGGCCTGCTTCCCCGATTATCATAACTTATATTTGATACATATAATTGATCTCCATGATCGAATTTAAGACTTGATGGATTCCTGAAACCCCACGCGTATAGTTCTAATTCAGTACCGTCAAGATTTGCTCTCAATATACTACCGGCAGCTTTTAGCTGACCTTTTCTGGTTTCATATGGAGCATTTGGTATGCCATAGGGTGAATAAGCACCGGTTAAAATCAATTCACCTGGAGCAAACTCGTTTTCTGTATTATGTGTTTCGTAATTTTGGCCGGTTAATATGATATAATCACCAGGATAATCACATAGATATGGATAATTCGCTACCCAATAATTATCCTGACCAACGACGCCTGAATTCGTAGCGGTTCCTTGGCCAAAGTATAATTTTCTCCTGTCAGAGCTAAATATTACTCTACCATTATAAAAATCACCGTTACTAGGTAATCCGGTAATGATATTCTGCTTTACACCTTCTCTTGATATCCTTGTGATTAATCCTTTATGTGAAACATAGAATATTCCATTTAAATAATTCACACCGGTTATTGGTAAATTGAAATCATCAACCAGTACTTCAAAACCATTATTCGTATATCGAAGGATTCGTGGTTTCTCAGATCTAACTCCGGATTCGGCCACAACTAAGTATCGTTCTTCCGTAAAAAACATACTAATGGGGTTATCCAAACCAGTAGCAAAGACCTCTATATTATAGCCTAATTCAACATGTATATCGGCTGGATTTAGATATCTTTCCGTACTCGACAACTCATTTATCTGCATTACTGGAAACGCTCCCAATATTCATTACTTAAATATATTCTTAAATAAAATATTTATACTTTTTGAAATTAACTCAAGGTTAAGACAAGATTAATCACTTAAGAGCACTCTATTTTTTATAAAAGGGTTCGATACCCTGTAATGCATTCTGCCCAAATTCGGTATTCAAAGGAATCATATCCAGATATATATCATCAAGATAAGGAGTAGCAGCAGAG